>CAIXRL010000717.1 GCA_903921835.1 Candidatus Eiseniibacteriota bacterium
CTGCCGCTCCGCCCCGCGAGCCGCTCCGCCACGCGCGGCTGCAGCGGTGCGCGCCGGCGCCGGCCGGCTGGGAATGCCACGCTCGACAGGAGTACGCGGGCGTCGCGGCCGGGGTTGCCGGCAAGAGCGCGCCGCCGCCGCGTCGAGGCTATACTGCCCGCGATGCCCAACCGTTCGCTCGCCGTGTTCCTCGCCGCGCTGGCCCTCGTGGCCGCCTCCGTCACCGTGCTGCTCGCGCCCCGGTGGCTGCCCGGCCTGCGCGCGCCGGGGCCGGCCGCGCCGCTCGCGCTGCCATCGCTCGCGGGCGTGGCCGCGTGGCGCAACTCGGCGCCGCTCGGGCCGGATTCGCTGAAGGGGCATCCGGTCGCGCTGCTGCTGTGGACCGACACCGATCCGCGCGCGCTGGCGGCGCTGAGCGTGGCCGAGGCGTGGCACCGCGCCTACGCGCCCTGGGGCATCCGCGTGATCGCGGTGCACGAGCCCGAGTACGCGTTCGCCTCCGATACCGCGATCGCCGCCGGCATCGCGCGCCGCCTGAACCTCACCCTGCCGTACGCGGACGACGCCCGTGGCCTCGTCGAGACCGCCATCGGCGGCACCGTGGACGGGCCGCACCTGGTCATCGCGGACGAGAACGGCCGCATCGAGGTGGACACCGTGGGAGTGCTCTCGGCGGGCACGCGCGCCCTGGGCCTGGCTGCGCTCCGCATGCGGCCCGGCGCTCCACAGCCGCCCGAGGTGGATGCCGCGCTCCCCAGCGGCGTGCGCGAGGTCCAGTTGGGCGCCGGCCGCGTCGAGAGCGGACCGCTGCACTCGGTGTCCGCGGGTCGCGAACAGGTGTTCACGGCCGAGTTCCGCTACCAGGAGAGCGGCAGCGCGTGGGTGCCCTACCCGGTGGGCGGCTGGCGCAACGGCGCGGAAGGGCTCACGGCGACGCGCGGCGGGGCGGCGAACTTCCTCGCCATCCGCTATAGTGCCGGCCGCGCGGGCGTGGTGATCACCCCGCCTGCCGGCGGCCGCGCGCGACTGTGGATCCTGCGCGACGACCGCTGGCCGAAGCTCGACGAGCGCGGCGAGGACGTCGATGCGGGCAGCCGTGAGACGGCCTCGGTCCTCGTGACCCGGCCGGGCATCTACTGGATCGAAAAGGGCAAGGGCGAGCGTGTGCTGAAGATCTCGCCCGAGACCCCGGGCGTGACGGTGAACGCGTTCGTGTTCACCGACGCGCGGTAACCAGCGACAAGGAGCGGACTCATGCCGTTGTGCGTCTACCTGTGCTACACGCCGGGCTGCCAGACCAAGATGGACCGTTGGATGCCCACGGCCGACGAAGGCACCGGCGCGAAGTTCGAGTGCCCGCGCTGCGGCGTGGTGATGGCGTGCGCGTGGACCGGCACGCAGGCCGGGACGCCGAACCTCAAGGACGCTTCCGAGATCCGCCGGCGCGCTTGAGCCGCCCCGTGGCGCCTGGGCGCCCCGGCGCGCAGGGGGATTTCGCGCGCCGCCGCGCGCTGGTCGCGTGGTACCGGCGTCATGCCCGCGCGCTGCCGTGGCGCGCGACGCGCGATCCGTACCGCATCTGGGTCTCGGAGGTCATGCTCCAGCAGACCCGGGTCGCGACCGTGACGCCCTGCTACGAGCGCTTCGTCGCGCGCTTCCCGGACGCGGGCGCGCTGGCCGCCGCGTCGCTGGACGACGTGCTCGCGCTCTGGTCGGGACTCGGCTACTACCGCCGCGCGCGCCACCTGCACGAGGCCGCGTGCGCCGTGGTGCGCGAGCACGCGGGGCGCGTCCCGGACGATCCGCGCGCGTTCGCGTCGCTTCCCGGCGTGGGGCGCTACACGCTGGGCGCGGTGCTCTCGATCGCCTGCGGCCGGGCGCTGCCCGCGCTCGACGGCAATGTCGCCCGCGTGCTCGCGCGCTGGTACGCGCGGCCGTGGCAGGTGAAGCGGCCGGCCGACGCGAAGACGCTCTGGGCGCTGGCCGGCTCGCTGGTGCCGGCGCGCGGCGGGCGCGCGGGCGAGTGGAACCAGGCGCTCATGGAACTGGGCGCGACCGTGTGCACTCCGCGCGCGCCGCGCTGCGGCGGGTGTCCGGTGGCGAGGCATTGCCGTGCATTTGCGGCCGGGCGGGCCGCTGCGTTTCCGCC
>CAIXRL010000718.1 GCA_903921835.1 Candidatus Eiseniibacteriota bacterium
CGCATGGTCGTGTTCGGGGGCTACGCCTACTCAGGCTACTACGACCTCAACGATGTCTGGGCACTGTCGCTGGCGGGCACGCCGGGCTGGACCCAGCTGACACCCTCCGGAACCCCGCCGAGCGTACGGGAGGGCCAGAGCGCGATCTACGACCCGGTGCGCGACCGCATGGTCGTGTTCGGGGGCTACTCCGGCTACGGGGGCTACTCCGGCTACCCGAGCGACTCCGACCTCAACGACGTCTGGGCGCTGTCGCTGGCGGGTGCGCCGGCCTGGACGCAGGTGATAACCTCCGGAACCCCGCCGAGCGTGCGTTACGGCCCCAGCGCGATCTACGATCCGCGGCGCGACCGCATGGTCGTGTTCGGGGGCTACTCGAGCTCCGGCTTCTTTGGTGATGTGTGGGGTCTTTCGCTGGCGGGTACGCCGGCCTGGACGCTGGCGGCTCCGTCGGGCGCTCCGCCGGATGCACGGTGCGCCTCCAGCGCGATCTATGATCCGCTGCGCGACCGCATGGTCGTGTTCGGGGGCCTCGCGGCCTCCGTCCTCCCGGGCTTCACCTGCCTTGACGACGTCTGCGCGCTGTCGCTGGCAGGAGCGCCGGCATGGACGCAACTGGCTCCCACCGGTACCCCGCCGAGCGGGCGGGAGGCCTCCAGCGCGATTTACGATCCGCTGCGCGACCGCATGGTCGTGTTCGGTGGCGACCAGGTTTACGGCTCCGGCTTGAACGACGTCTGGGTGCTGGGCCTGGTACGCCCTGGCAACAGCGGCGTCGAGCCGCAGTTCGCCTTCAGCAGCCTGCGGCCGGTAACCCCGAACCCGTTCCAAGCGAACACAAGCGTGAGCTTCACCCTCGCTCAGCCCGGCCACGTCCAGCTTGGCGTATACGACGTGAGCGGCCGGCTCGTGCGCCGGCTCACGGACGGTGAGCGATGCGCGGGCACCGAGACCGTCGTCTGGAACGGCAGGGCCGAGTCGGGCGCCAGGGCGGAAGCCGGTGTGTACTTCGTCCGGCTGGCGGGTCCCGGACTTCTCGATACGCGGAGGGCAATCCTGCTCCCGTAGCACGCGTACGCCCACAGGAAACCCTGCTTCCCGGTCGCCCGATCGGGAGCAGGCCGGGGGTGCGCGGGCCCGGTCATCCGTAGGCCCACGGCTTGCGAAGCGACGGGCAGTGGCGGACAGCGGATTGACGGGAACCCGGATACCGGTGCTAACCTGAAATCTCATGAGACACCCGCTTCCAGTCCCCGCCCTGTCGCTGGCCCTGGCTATTTTCGCTGCGTCGGCCCCGCCGGCCGCGGCGACTCCGCCGACGCCGGCCGCCCGCGTGGCCGCACAGGCTTCCCCGCTGCCCTGGATCGCGAACGACTGGCCGCGCGCCCTGAGCCTGGCAAAGGAGCGGAAGGTTCCGATCTTCGTCGAGAACTGGGCTCCGTGGTGACACACGTGCCGCTCGATGCGGGCCTTTGTCTTCACCGACAAGAGCCTCTCGCGGCACGCCGGGCAGTTCGTCTGGCTCGAGATCGACCGGGAGAACGCGAGGAACTCCGAGTTCCGCCGCCGGTATAGCATTGCCGGGCTGCCCACCTTCACGATCGTGGACCCGGTCAGCGGAGTCGAGCAGTTGCGCTGGGTGGGCGGGCTCACCGTGTCCCAGTTGCACGCCCTGCTGGATGACGTCACCGGCCACGGGGACACACCGCGGGCGCTACTCGTCCGGCGTGCGCGTGCAGACAGCCTCTACGGTGTTCCGGACTACGCCGCCGCGGTTTCCGCCTACGACAGCGTGCTCGCCGCCGCCCCGCCGGCTTGGAAGGGCTACGCCCGCGTCGTCGACGCGCTCATGTTCTCGCTCACCAAGACCGACCAGAACGCCCGCGCCGTGGCGCTCGCCCGCGCGGCGCTGCCACGCCTGGGCGCGTCGACGACCGGGCTGAGCGTCGCCTCTGCGGCGCTCGGCGCGGCCACGTCGCTGCCCGAGACTCTGTCCGAGCGCCCGGCCGCGATCGCCGAGTTCGAGGGCGCGACGCTGAAGCTCGTCGAGGACCGCTCGTTCGAGACCGCCGCGGACGACCGCTCGGGTGCGTGGATCACGCTGCTGAACACGCGCCACGAGGCGGGCGATTCGGTCGGGGCGCGCAGCGTCGCCGAGAGCTGGTCGAGGTTCCTCGACGGCGAGGCCGCCCGGGCGCGGACTCCGGAACAGCGCGCGGTATTCGACCCGCACCGTCTCGCGGCGTACATGGAACTGGGTCAGCCCGAGCGCGCGATCCCGATGCTGCTGCGCTCCGAGCGGGACCTGCCGGGCGACTACAACCCGCCGGCGCGCCTGGCGGCCACCTATCGCGTGCTCCGGCGCTGGGACGAGGCGCTCGCCGCTTCGGACCGGGCGATGGCGCTCGCCTACGGGCCGCGCAAGCTGAACTTCTATGAGGTCCGCTCGGACATCTTCGTGGGGCGCGGGGACCTCGCCGGAGCGCGGCGCACGCTGGAGGAAGCAATCCGCTACGCCGAGGCATTGCCGCAGGAGCAGCGCTCCGCGGCCCGGATCGCCGCGCTGCACCGCAAGCTGGACGCACTGCCCCCGCGCTGAGTACCGCGCCCGCGCCTACTCCTTCACGTCGAACGCGATGAGCGCCTCGACCTGCGTCGGCGCCAGGCGTTCGCGGCCGCCGAGGCCGCGCAGCTCCACCGCGAAGAGCGCCGTGCTCACACGCGCACCCAGCTGCTCGACGAGCCCGACGGTCGCGCCCGCCGTCCCGCCGGTCGCGAGCAGGTCGTCCACCACCACGACGCGCCAGCCCGGCTTCAGCGCGTCCGCGTGAAGTTCCAGCGTGTCCTCGCCGTACTCGAGCGAGTAGACCTGCCGCACCGTGCGGCCCGGCAGCTTGCCGAACTTGCGCGCGGGAACGAACGGCACGTTCCAGTGCTGCGCGAGCGGCGCGCCGAAGATGAAGCCGCGCGACTCGATCGCCACGACCGCATCGGGCTTCGCCGCGCGCGCCGCCATCTGGCGCACCGACTCGGCGAAGACGTCGGGCGTCCCGATGAGCAGCGTGATGTCCTTGAACAGGATGCCCTTTCTGGGGAAGTCGGGAACGTCGCGGATGTAGGCGGACAGGTTCTTCACGGGCGATTCTCCTCTCCAGTCGCAAGGACGCAGGCGCGGCCCGAATCGGCGAGCTCGATCGCCGCCCTGAGCTTCTGCAGCGCGCGCGCCTCGATCTGGCGCACGCGCTCACGTGAGATTCCAAAGTGATCGCCCGTCTCCTGCAACGATCGCGCGACCCCATCCTGGAAACCATAGCGGATACGGATCAACTGCTCCTCGCGCGTGTCGAGCGAGCGCAGCAGGCGATCGATCTTCTCGTGTTCGATCTGCAGTTCGACGAGTCGCTCCACCGACGGCGGAGCGTCCGGCAGCCAGTCCCCGCTCAGTTCCTCGAAGGCGTCCGCGTCGCCGCGAACGTCCAGCGTCTGGATGCCGGCGAACAGCGCCCGCAGGCGTCCGACGCGCGCCATGCTGATCCCCAGGTGCTGCGCCAGTTCGGCTTCCAGCGGTTCCCGGCCGAGGCGCGACCGCAGTGTGTGGTGCGCCGCGACGAGCCGGTTCATCTGGCGGAACATCTGCACCGGGATCCGCACCGCACGTGACTGCTCGGCGAGACCGCGCAGGATCGCCTGGCGAATCCACAGGCTCGAGTACGTCGAGAACCGCAGGCCGCGCTCGGGCTCGAAACGATCGACGGCCTGCATGAGGCCGAGATTGCCGTCCTCGATCAGGTCGAGGAACGGCAGGCCGCGCTCGCGATAGCCGCGCGCAATGTGCACGACCAGGCGCAGGTTGGCGAGGATGAGCTGCTTGCGCGCGCGCTCGTCACCCGCCCGCGAGCGCGCCGCGACCGCGAGCAGCTCGGCGTGCGGCAGCATCGGCACCCGTCCGATCTCTCCGAGATACAGATCGAGGATGTCGCGGCCGGGCTCGGAACCGAGCGTCCGCGCATCCAGCGTGACGACGGCGTCCGACTCGGCGTCCTCGAGCGGCAGGCGCACGCCGAACCCGGCGAGCTCGCGGCGGAACCCGGCATAGACCCCGGGGTCGAAGCCGGGCTCGAGGAGGATCGCCTCGTCGTCGCGGCGCGCCAGTTCACCACGCGCCATGGCCTCGGCGCGCCAGGCATCGAGCCGGGTGCGAAAGTCGAGCAGCCGTGGGACGTTCACGAGGCTCATCCGGAGATGGCGAAGCCGCGGTAGCGTGACGCGCCCTCGTTCTGGCGGACGTCCACGTGCTCGACCCGCGCGTGCATGGGACCCTCGCGCACTTCGGTGAGGAATGCCTCGAGCCGCTCGGCGTCGCCCTCGGCGACCACTTCGACGCTGCCGTCCGCGGCGTTACGCACCTCACCGTGCACGCCGTGTTCGCGCGCCCGCCGCAGCACGAACGCGCGGTAGCCGACGCCCTGGACGCGGCCATGAATCACGGCGTGGATGAAATGCATGAACTCAGGATGACCCGCTCCCGGCGCGATCGCAAGCCCGGCCCGCAGTAGGGAGAGACCCGCGAGGCCCGAATGCTCCGGGCCGGGACGAACGAGCGCGGACCCGTTCGAAGGAACAGGTCCGCGCAAAGAATGGTCGGGGCGAGAGGATTTGAACCTCCGACCCCCTGGTCCCGAACCAGGTGCTCTACCAGGCTGAGCCACGCCCCGACGATACGTTCAGTTGTGCGGCGGTTCCTCCGCCCACGCCCCGCTCCCGATCATGGGAACGAAGCTGCAATCTCCATAAGCGGCTCGGTCGAAACGGGTCCCGGTCCGTCGCCACACTTCCAGGCGCTGTAACTCGGCCCCGCCCACCGGAATCACCAGCAATCCCCCATCCGCCAGCTGGTCCAGCAGTGCCCTGGGGACGACCGGTGCCGCAGCAGCGGCAACCACCCTAGCATAGGGCGCAAACTCGCGCCAACCGAGCGAGCCGTCTCCGACGTGGAGCCGCAGGCGTCCGGGCAGTCCGAGTGTCTCCAGGCGCCGCGCGGCGGCGCTCGCGAGCGCCGGCAATCGCTCCACGCTGCAGACCTCGGCGGCCAGGAGCGCGAGCAGCGCCGTCTGGTAGCCGGTGCCGGTGCCGATCTCGAGCACCCGGTGCACCGGCTCCAGCTCGGCCAGCTCGAGCATCCGCGCCACCATCCACGGCTGCGAGATGGTCTGGCCCTGCGCGACGGGCAGCGCCCGATCGTCGTAGGCCAGCGCCGCCAGCGCCGCCGGCACGAACATCTCGCGCGCGAGGCCGCTCATGGCCGCCAGGACGCGCGCGTCGCGGATGCCGCGGTGGACCAGTTGCTCGTCCACCATGCGCCGCCGGTCCGCCGCGCGCGCGTCGCCGGGCTTCACGGCGTGAGCGACCCGCTCCGCATGCCGGCCAGCGTATCAGTGTCCGTGAGGTCGAGCCGCAGGGGCGTCACCGACACGAACCCGTCGTGCACGGCCTGGAAGTCCGTTCCCGGGTCGGGCTCCCAGATCGGCGCTTCGCCGCCGATCCAGTAGTAGTCCTTCCCGCGGGGATCGGTCTTGTGCACCAGCGTGTCGTGGTAGACGCGGCTGCCGAGCCGCGTGTACTGAACGCCCGCCAGCGCCGCGCGCGGCACGAACGGGATGTTCACGTTGAGAAGCAACCGCGTGGGCGCGCCGCGCTCCAGGATCTGCCGCACGATTCCCGCGACCGTCGCCGCAGCCTCCGCGAAGTCCGTCTTCTCGCGCGTCACCAGCGACGACGCGATCGCGGGGACACCCTGAAGGGCGCCCTCGATGGCGGCGGCGACCGTGCCCGAATAGAACACGTCCTCCCCCATGTTCGGACCGTGATTGATGCCCGAGACCACGAAGGTCGGACGCTCGACCAGGTTGCCGTGGAACGCCACGAGCACGCAGTCGGCCGGCGTGCCGTCCACGGTCCAGACGTCGTCCGCCACCGGATGGATGCGGAGCGGCCGGTGCAGTGTCAGCGCCTGCGAGGTCGCACTCTGGTTGCGGTCCGGCGCGATCACGGTGACGCGGCCGAACGCCGAGAGTTGCAGGCGCAGCTGCTCCAGCGCGGGCGATTGGATGCCGTCGTCGTTGGTGACGAGAAAGTGCATCAGGTTCCTTTCCGGGTGGGCCGCGGCTCGAACGACAGGCGCAGCATCATGGCGACGATGCGTGGAACATCGCGCATGGGGCTCAGGTGGCTCGTCTCGTCGCCGTAGACGGTGGGAATCGCGACCTCCGCCAGGCGGAAGCCCAGCCGCGCCGCGCGCACCGCGAACTCGGTCTCGACCTCGTAGCG
>CAIXRL010000719.1 GCA_903921835.1 Candidatus Eiseniibacteriota bacterium
CTGGTCGGCGCCGGCGGTGCCGAGGGCGCGGTGGACGCGGCCAACCTGCTCAAGCCGGCCCTGGCGCGCGGCGAGCTGCACTGCGTCGGCGCGACCACGCTGGACGAGTACCGCAGGCACATCGAGAAGGACGCCGCGCTGGAGCGGCGCTTCCAGCCGATCGTCGTGGGCGAGCCGACCGTCGAGGACGCCATCGCGATCCTGCGCGGCCTCAAGGAACGCTACGAGGTGCACCATGGCATCCGCATCAAGGACGCCGCGCTCGTGGCCGCCGCGATGCTGTCGGACCGCTACATCCCCGACCGCAAGCTGCCCGACAAGGCGATCGACCTCATCGACGAGGCCGCCTCCCGGCTGCGCATGGAGATCGATTCCATGCCGGTCGAACTCGACGAGATCGCGCGCCGCGTGCGCCAGCTCGAGATCGAGCGCATCGGCCTGGCCAAGGAGACGGATGCGGCCTCGCGCGAGCGCCTGCAGCGGCTCGACGACGACCTCGCGCGCCTCAAGGGCGAGATGGCGCTGCTCGACGTGCACTGGAAGAAGGAGAAGGCGTCGGTGACGCGCATCCGCGAGCTGAAGGCCGAGCGCGAGCGCCTCAAACTGGACGAGGCGCGTGCCGAGCGCGCGGGCGACCTCGAGAAGGTGGCGCGCATCCGCAACAACGATCTGCTGCTGCTGCAGCGCCAGCTCGACCAGGAGACGGCGCGGCTGGCGGTCACGCAGCAGGAGCGGCGCATGCTGAAGGAGGAGGTGGACGAGGAGGACGTCGCGCAGGTGGTCGCCAAGTGGACCGGCGTGCCCGTCACGCGCCTGCTCGAGGGCGAGGTCGAGAAGCTGCTGAAGATGGAGGAGCGGCTGCACGCGCGCATCGTCGGCCAGGACGAGGCGGTGCGCGTGGTGTCGGAGGCGGTGCGCCGCGCGCGCGCGGGCCTGCAGGACCCGCAGCGCCCGATCGGGTCGTTCCTGTTCCTCGGGCCCACCGGCGTGGGCAAGACCGAGCTCGCGCGCGCGCTGGCCGAGTTCCTGTTCGACGACGAGCGGGCCATGGTGCGGCTCGACATGAGCGAGTACCAGGAGAAGCACACGGTCGCGCGGATGATCGGCGCGCCTCCGGGCTACGTCGGCTACGAGGAGGGCGGCGCGCTCACGGAAGCGGTGCGGCGCCGGCCCTAC
This sequence comes from Candidatus Eiseniibacteriota bacterium, assembly GCA_903921835.1. Taxonomy (GTDB): domain Bacteria; phylum Eisenbacteria; class RBG-16-71-46; order RBG-16-71-46; family RBG-16-71-46; genus CAIXRL01. The sequence goes on from CAIXRL010000719.1 coordinate 1,177, forward strand.
GCGGTGCTCCTGCTGGACGAGATCGAGAAGGCGCATCCCGAGGTGCTCAACGTGCTGCTCCAGCTGCTCGACGACGGCCGCCTCACGGACGGCCAGGGCCGCACCGTGAGCTTCCGCAACGCGCTCGTCATCATGACCAGCAACCTGGGGTCGGACGCCATCCTGGAACTCTGCGACCGCGATCCCCGCGAGATGGAGGCGCTGGTGCAGCGCGAACTGCGGGCGCACTTCCGGCCCGAGTTCCTGAACCGCCTGGACGAAACCGTGATCTTCCACGCGCTGTCACGCGAGCACATCGGCCACATCGTCGAACTGCAGTTCGCGCACCTGCGCACGATGCTCGCCGATCGCCGCATCGGGCTCCAGCTGACGCCCGCGGCGCGCGACCGGCTCGCCGACGAGGGCTACGATCCGCACTTCGGCGCGCGGCCCCTCAAGCGCACGATCCAGCGGCGCGTGCAGAACCCGCTCGCGATGCGGCTGCTCGCCGGCGAGTTCGCGCCGGGGGAGACGATCGAGGTCGACGTGGCGGAGGGTGGCTTCGCGTTTCGCAGCCTGCCTGCGGCCGTCGCGAAGACCTGACGCCGGAATCCGCCGGTTTCCCCCCGCCCGCTACTGCACGCCGAAGTTGCGGGCGCCGTGCGTGCGGAAGAAGACGACCTGGTTCTTGGGCGGCCGCTTCGCCTGCAGCAGCGCCGTGTTCGCAGCGCGCCAGAGGTCCTGCGGCGAATCCGCGTGCTCGGGGAACATCGCCACGCCCATGCTGATCGTGACGTTCACGCGGTGCGAGCGCCCGTCGAGGCCCTCGAGCCGGATCGCGGTGCGCTCGATGCTGGAACGAAGCCGCTCCGAGATCGCGAGGACGTCCTCGGGGACGATCGGTGGCGTCAGCAGCACGGCGAACTCCTCGCCGCCCCAGCGCGCCACGGTGTCGAAGGGGCGCACCCCGGCGCGCAGCGTCTGCGCCACCTGCACGAGCACCTGGTTGCCGGCCTCGTAGCCGAACGAGGTGTTGAACGACTTGAAGTCGTCGATGTCGCAGATGAGCAGCGACAGCGAGTTCTGTTCGCGCTGGGCGCGCGCGATCTCGTTGCGGATCTGCAGGTCGTAGTACGAGCGGTTGTAGACCGTGGTCAGCGGGTCCACGAACACGAGTTTCTCGATGCGTTCGGCGCGCTCGATGATGCCGCCGCAGAAGTCGGCGAGCAGCGCGATCATGGCGAGGTCGGCCGGCTGGTAGGGATCGCGCTCGAGGCTGCGCACCTCGAGGTGCCCGATCGGCAGGCCGTCGCCACCGGCGACCGCGACCACGACCAGTGCGCGCGCGACGTGGTTGCGCGCGGCCGGCGCCAGCGTGGCGCTCTTTTCGGTGTCGGGGCAGTAGAACAACATGCCGGGGTGCTCCAGCACGTCGGCCGCGAGCGTGGGGTCGAGCGGCGTGTCCGCGCCTTCCTCGGGTTCATCGTCCTTGCCGAAGTAGTGCACCATCGCCGAGTCGAGCAGCTCGCGGCCTGCCTGTTCGAGCTGCGCCCTGAGGCCTGCGCGCGTCGTACCCGAGCGCGGATCGCTGAAGATGAGCGGGTCGTCCAGCCGGATGAGCCGGCGCACCTGGTCGAGTCGCGCGGGAGCCTGCGTCGGCAGCGCGTTGCGCGGCTGGATCCGGATGCCGTCGCGCATGCGCGGTCCCGGCAGCTGGAGCGTGATCACGTCGTGGCGGCCGCGTGGCTGGTAGCGCACGACCGGGGTGGCGGCGCTCGGCTCGAGCGGCAGGCGACGCAGCGCCCCCTGCTGTTCCAGCAGGTCGATGGCGTGCATCGCGGCGCGCTCGACCTCCGCGGAAACGCCCGAGCGCAATGCCCGCTGGACGCGCATGCGGTCCACCGACGGCAGCTCCTCCACGGGCAGCAGCCGTTCGAGCAGCTCACGGAAGCCGATGTGCTCCTTCTTCATGGGCGCGCTGGCCTCCTTGCCGTTTGCCCCGTGATGGTCCTGGACGCGGTGGTGCAATGGATGCTGCCTCGAGGGGGTATGGGCGGGGTGCGGAGCCAGCGTGCCGGACCCGATGAGCTTAACCCGGAGTATTCATGAACCGCCAGCCGAGAGTGCGAGA
>CAIXRL010000720.1 GCA_903921835.1 Candidatus Eiseniibacteriota bacterium
CAGCCACCCTGACCAGCGAGGCCGCTGGGCGCGGTGTAGTTGAAGTCCTCAACGAAAAGCGGAGCGGCTGCGAAAGCCTGGATCGCGAACGAAGCGGCCATGGCCAGTACGAAGAAACCAGTGGCAATCTTCTTCATGAGTGGTCTCCCTGATAGGGATGGGGTGCGAGATGCGTTTCGTGTGAGCCGCATCGGGTAACGAAACTGCGGTACTGCCTGCCGTCCAGGGGAGCCCGAGGTGCGGACCGGGGACGGATTGAACATGTGAGGCGTTGCCGGAAACAAGTGTAGGCGCACGCGGGCGAGTCAGGCAAGCAACTTTGCGCGGCGCGACGCGCGTTCGGTTCGCGAACACTGCGTACCCTCGCGGGAAATAGGCGTGGGCCAATTCTCCCAACGGCGACGAGGCCGCCCGTGCAGGGCGACCTCGTCGCTGCAATTCCGCGGCGCGGGCGGGGTTACGAGCCCGAGCCCGCCACGGCGCTCGGCACGGTCTTGTGGAGCAGCCGCACCGCGTCCGCGAACCGGGTGGCGTTGGTGGGCGCTCCCAGCACGACGGCGATGAAATCCCGCCCCTGCGAGCGGATCCAGGTGGCGAAGCAGTAGCCCGCCTCCTGGATGAATCCCGTCTTGCCGCCGAGCACGTCCCAGTTGCCGTACAGCAGCCGGTCGGTGTTGCGGATGGCGTGTACGCGGCGCTCGGTGCGGAACTCGTACTCGCGCGTCGTGGTGATCTGCTGGATGAGCGGGTCGTGCGCGGCCGCGTGCAGCATGCGCGCGACGTCCGCGGCCGTGGAGACGTTGTGCTCGTCGAGACCGGTGAACTCGGTGAAGCGCGAGCCGGTCAGCCCCAGCTCGACCGCCTTGCGGTTCATGCGCGCGATGAAGTCGTCGTGCGGCAGGCCCGACTCGCGTGCGATCACGCGGGTCGCGACGTTGTCGGAGCACATGAGGCTCATGTGCAGCAGGTCGCCGAGCGCGGCGCGCTCGCCGTGGCGCAGCTGCGTGTGGCCCGCGCCGCTGATCTCGGCCGGCGTCACCTCGACCTCGCGACTCAGGTCGGGTTTCTGCTCGAGGAACACCAGCGCGGTCATCAGCTTGGTCAGGCTCGCGATGGGCACCGAGCGTGCCGAGTTCTTCTCGAACAGCACCTCGCCCGTCGAGGGATCGATGAGGATCGCGTTACGCGCGTAGACGCCGCCGACCGGCGGTGCCAGGCGCCGGCCGCGATGGCGACGGCCGCGCACGGCGTGCGCGTGAGCGCGAGTGCCCTTGTGTGTCCGCGTGGCGGCGTGAACGGTGGGCGTGGGCACTTTGGGGGTTGCTGCGTCGGCCGTCCTGGCCGGGCCCGCCAGCAGGGCGAGCAGCAGCAGCAGGCCCAGCGTGCGTAGGGCACGAAACGTCATGAATCCCTCCTGGAGGGCTCCCCGGGGACGGGGATCGAAACCGGACACCATCCTTGGTATCGGCACATGCAGCGAGTCCAATCTAGTCAACTACGCGCACGCGGGTCAACGAGTGAATCATGCGAGTGAATCATGCACGGACCGCTCCAGGGCGCGGCGTGCCTTCAGCGAGCGGAGCCGCAGTCGTGCAATGCGCCCGGATTCCCGCCGGGGAAGCGCGTGAAGGGCGCCATCGCGCCCGGCGCCGGCGCGTCCGCCGCGACGAACGCCGCCGGGCGCCCGGCATCGCGTCGGCCGTCGAGTTGTCGCGGCAGCCCGGTGGCGCAGGTCCATCAGCGTCGCACCGCGTGCGCCGGGAACGACGCGCACCGCGGGGCGTCCGGCGCGCGGGCGCGTCAGGGGCGCGGCTGGACGTGCTGCACGAGCATCATCGGGTCGTCGATCTTGAGCGGTCCGGTGGCGAGATAGGCCTGGCCGAACTTTGCGCCAATCTGGAAGCCCCAGTAGCGGGCGTTGGCCTCGAACGCCTCGCGCGGGTGCGGGAACGCCGCGGGCCGCGGGCGGTCCGGGTGATAGAACTGGCTCTTGTGGCAGTCGAGCGCCGCGAACCAGTCGTCCACCCACTCGCCCACGTCCACGACGAACGTCGCCTTCGTGCCGGGGGGCAGGAAATAGTGGTAGAGCGCCTTCGCCTGGAAGGGGGCGCCCTCCACGGGCGCCTTGGCGAGGTGCGCGAGGTTGTAGGCGTTCGCGACGATCTCGCCGGTCTTGTAGTGGTCGTTGTGCCCCAGGCCCCGCCCGATGGGCAGGTCGTAGTGGGGCGCGAGCAGGATCTGCGGGCGGTGCTTGCGGATGATGCCCGCGACCCTGCAGCGGTTCTCGAACGTGTCCTCGATGCGGCAGTCGCCCAGGTCGAGGTTCTCGCGCACGTCCAGCTTGAGGAAGGCGGCCGCCTCGGCGCTCTCGCCGGCGCGGATCTCGGGCGTCCCCCAGCCCATGTCGCCGGTGGTCATGTCCACGATCCCGGTCGTGTGGCCGCGGGCCTTCATCTTGCGCAGCAGGCCCCCTGCACCGATTTCGGCATCGTCGGGGTGCGGGCCGAAGGCGAGGATGTCTACGGGCATCGGGAATCTCCAGGCACTGGGTGCGGGATGGACGGCGTGGGGCGGGGACAACTGCGCACTATAGCGATCGCGGGCTCGGGGGCTCAATGGCCCGGCGGGTCGGGTCGGCCGGGGAGTCCGGGGCGGCCCCGCGACGGAGACCCCGCAGCGGAGGCGCCGAAACGGAACACCGCGACGGCCGCCGCCCCTTCGGCTATGCTGCGGCCCTGTTCGCGCAACCCCACTGGAGACGAGATGCTCTATTTCGCGTTTGGATCCAACCTGAATCCCGTTCAGATGGCGCAGCGCTGCCCCGGCCACGTGGTCGTGGGGCTGGCGGTGCTTCGCGAGCACAAGCTGGTCTTTCCGCTGACTTCCTCCGACTGGGGTGGCGGCGTCGCGGGCGTGCAGGTCGCCCACGGCTCGAGCGTCTGGGGCGTCGTCTACGACCTCACCGACGAGCACGTCGAGGCCCTGGACCGCTACGAGGGCTTTCGCGCGCCCGGCAACGACCACAACCTGTATGAACGCGAGCGCGTGTGGGTGGAGCTGACGCGGGCGGACGACGGCTCGATCCCCCGGCGTGTGCGCGCGGAGTACTACGTGCCGCGGGTCACCAACCCGTCGCCGCCGTCGCGCCGCTACCTCGACTCGATCGTCGAGGGTGCACGCCACCACCACCTGCCGGACGAATACCTCGCGGCGCTGGGGCGGATCACGACGGTCGACTGAGCGCCGGCCGGCGGGGCCGGCGCTATTCGATGCCGCGCAGCTCGCGTTCGATCTCGCGCCGCAGCCGCCGCCACGCCGCCTGCACGTTGGCGCGGTTGGCGCGCACGTAGGCGAGCGCCATGCGCGGATCGCTCTTTGCGAGCCGCGTAGCGCCCGCGAAGCCAGGTCCCGCGAGCCGGCGGCGCGCGGCGCTGCCGCCGACGCGGGCGAGCGCTCGGGCGAGCAGGTAGGGCAGGTGGCTCGTGCGCGCGAGCGCGGCGTCGTGTTCGCGCGGTCCGGCGACGAGCGCGTCGGCGCCGACGTCGCGCACCAGCGCGCGCGCCAGGCGCGGGGCGCGTCCGCGCGCC
>CAIXRL010000721.1 GCA_903921835.1 Candidatus Eiseniibacteriota bacterium
ACGAGGTGGCGGTCGTGCTCGACCTGGTGCCCGGCGGCGGTGCGGATACCGGTCGCCGCGAGCGCCCCTCGTACACGCTGCCCATCCCGCACGCGGCCGGGTCCGACCCGGCGCTGCCCGTGCTCAAATCGTGAAGGAGCCCCGCGCCATGTCCGCACGTCCAGCGCACCTCATCGACCTGCTCGGGCTCGAGCGCGAGTGGGTGCTCGAGCTGTTCGCCGAGGCGGACCGCCTGCGCGCCGTGCGCGGCACCGCGCGCGCGCCGCGGCCGCTCGCGGGCAAGACCGCCGCGCTCGTCTTCCACAAGCCGTCGCTGCGCACGCGCGTGTCGTTCACGGTCGGCATGCACGAGCTGGGCGGCGACGCGGTGGACCTGGGCGCCGTCGAAGTCTCCGACACCGGCCGCGAGAGCGTGCCGGACGTCGCCCACGTGCTCTCGGGCATGGTGGACCTCATCGTGGTGCGCACGTTCCGCCACTCGCTCGTGCGCGCGCTGGCCGAACACGCGACCGTGCCGGTGATCAACGCGCTCACCGACCAGTCGCACCCGTGCCAGATCCTCGCCGACCTCTACACGCTCTGGCGCATGGGCCGCGCGCTCGACCAGATGACCGTCGCGTGGGTGGGCGACGGCAACAACGTGCTGCAGTCGTGGCTCGAGGCTGCGACCCTGTTCGGCTTCACGCTGCGCGTCGCCGTGCCCGACGGCTTCGAGCCGGACGCGGGCCTGTTCCTCGAGGCCGAGCGCCGCAGCTCCGGTCGCGTGCGCCGCGTGCGCGATCCGCAGGAAGCCGTGCGCGGGGCCGACGTCGTCTACACGGACGCATGGACCAGCATGGGCCATGAGCAGGAGGCCGGGCTGCGCCGGGTCGCGTTCGCGGGCTTCACCGTGAATCCGGCCATGATGTCGCACGCGAAGCGCGACGCGGTGTTCATGCACTGCCTGCCCGCGCACCGTGGCGAGGAGGTGGTGGCCGAGGTGATCGACGGGCCGCAGAGCATCGTGGTCGAGGAGGCCGGGAACCGCCTGCACCTGCAGAAGGCTCTGATGGTCGCCCTGGTGCGGCCGCAGGCGTGCCGGCGCACGCGCGCGGCGTTCGTGGAGCCCGTGCCCGCGGATTAGCGGCCCAACTCTCCCGGTCGCCGCCATTTCCGGCGCCCCGCGCGACCGCATGGCGCCCGCCGGCGTTCATGGCGTGTTCGCCGACATTTGCGACGCGAGTGGCGCCTCGCGCGGGCCGATAACGGCAGCGAGCGTTTCGTGTCTTCCGCATCGTCCGGAGAATCCCGCATGTTTTCGCAACTCTGGCGCCGTCTGACCGGCGCCCGCGAGTCGTCCGTGTCCGTCGCCGACTCCCCGGAGCGCAACGCGATCGCGGCCACCGCGTCCGCTCCCGAAGCCGCCCTCGCGCCTCCAGCGCCCGCTCCGGAGGTCGCGACCGAGGCGTCGCTGCACCGCTCGCTCAACTGGCGCACCCGGGTATTGATGGAAGGCGCGTCACGTGAAGCGAAGACGTCCGACGGACCCGAGTTGGTCGAAGCGCTGCGCACCGCCAGCGACTCCGTGATCCGCCAGCCTCCCATCGCCGCCCAGCAGGCGCTGCGGGTCGCGAGCGATCCCAACTCGCCCGTGTCGCGCGTGACGACGCTGTTCGAGAACGACCCCATGCTCGCCCAGGGGCTCCTGCGCCAGGCGAACTCCATCTACTACCGCCGCGACAGCACGCCGTGCACGTCGTTGAACGCGGGCGTTCAGCGCGTCGGCATGAAGGGCGTCCAGAGCGTGCTCATGACGAGCATGGTGCAGCAGATGCTCTGCCGCCCCGGCGGCGTCTACGACACGCTCGTACAGAAGGTGTGGTCGCACATGCAGCGCACCGCGCCCGTGGCCCGCGCGATCGCGCCCGCGTTCGGCGTGGACCCCGAGTCGGCGTACTCGCTCGCGCTGCTGCACGACGTCGGCAAGCTGGTCATCTTCGATCACGTTTCGCGCCTGCGCCACGAGCACCGGCGCGAGGTGAAGATGCCGGAGGTCTTCTTCCGCCAGGTGCTCCTGCACCTGCACGAGCCGCTCGGCGGCCTCGCGGTGATGCGCTGGGACCTGGGCTCCGACGCCGCGCGCGCCGTGGCCGAGCACCACCGGCGGCCGCTGCCCGCGGGGCCCGACCGGGTGACCGAATGCCTGTACGTCTCGGAATGCGTCGAGCTCGCGCACACGAACTTCACCCGGCTGGACTGGGAGAAGATCTGGGAGGACGGCGGCATCACGACCGATGTCGTCGAGGTCCAGGACCGCCTGGCCCGGATGGAGGAGTGACCTCGAGGCCCGGGACTCCGGCGACGCGGGGATACGACGAGACGGTGCTGACCTTCCACTCCATGATCCACCGCCTGCGTCTCGCCCTCGCCACGGCCTGCGTGGTCGCGGCCGCCGCGCCCGCGTGCGCGGGCACCGCAGCCTCCGACTCCGCCACCGCGCGCGTGAACTGGGAGCTCGCCTCCGAAAACCGTCAGCCGACCACCGCCGCCGCCGCGATGGCGGACTCCGGGCGGCACGCCGCCGCACTGCTTCCGCGAGCGCCCATGGTGCCCTCTTCGCGCGAAGCTCCCTCCGCGGCCCTCGGACCGGCGATCCCGGACAGCCTGCCCTTCTACTGGCGCACGCGGGCCGAGCGCACGCTCTGGCGCGAGACCGCCGACTACGACGAGACCCTGCGCTATTGCCGCCAGCTCGAGGTCGGCTCCAGCTGGGTGAGGCTGGTGACGTACGGAACGAGCGGCCAGGGCCGCGACCTGCCCATGCTGATCGTCTCGCGCGACCGCGCATTCACGCCCGCGGCCGCGCGCGCGACCGGCAAGCCCATCGTGCTGATCCAGAACGGCATCCACGCCGGCGAGATCGAGGGCAAGGACGCCTCGCTCGCGCTCGTGCGCGACATGGCCGTGCTGCGCACGCGCGAAGCGCTGCTCGATTCCTGCATCGTGCTCGTGCTGCCCATCTACTCCGTGGACGCGCACGAACAGCACGACCCCGACAATCGCATCAACCAGAACGGTCCCGCGGAGATGGGCTGGAGAGCGACGCCCATCGGGCTCAACCTGAACCGCGACTACATGAAGGCCGAGGCGCCCGAGACGCGCGCGCTGCTCGCGGGCGTCTTCACCGCGTGGTGGCCCGACCTGCTCGTGGACACCCACACCACCGACGGCGCCGACTACCAGCACGACGTCACGTACTCCTTCGCGCACGGCCCCGCGGTGCCGGTCGCGATCGAGCGCTGGGCGGTGGACGCGTTCGAGGGCCGCGTGGTTCCGCGCCTCGAGGCGATGGGGCACCTGCCGGCGCCCTACCTGTCGTTTCGCAAAGGCAACGACCCGCGCAGCGGCATCGACTATGGCTCCACGCCGCCGCGCTTCTCGACCGGTTACGCCCCGCTGCAGGGCCGCGCCGGGCTGCTCGTCGAGACGCACATGCTCAAGCCCTACGGCACGCGCGTGCGGGCCACGTACGACCTGCTCGTGGCGCTGCTCGAGGAGCTGCGTGCGCACCCGCGCGCCCTCACGAACGCCGTGCGCGACGCCGAGCGCGAGAACGCGAACCGCGTGAACGCCACGACCCTCGCCGGCCGCAGGGTGACGCTCACGGCCCGAACCACCGACCGCGCGGTGCCGTTCCGGTTCCGCGGCAAGGGGACGCGCTGGCAGACCAGCGCCATCACCGGCGCTCCGATCGCGCACTACACGGACGCGCCGTGGGACACCACGATCGCGCTCTACCGCGAGATGGCGCCCGGCGTGAGCGTGACCGAGCCCGCCGGCTACCTGGTGCCGCGCGAGTGGCCCGCGGTGGTCGAGCTTCTGCTGCGGCACGGAGTGAAGGTGCGCCGTTTCGCCAAGGCCTGGAGCGACACCGTGGAGCTGGCTCGCATCGGCGACTGGAGCTCCCCGGCTCAACCAACGGAAGGGCATCATCCCGTGCAGGTGAACTCGGTCGCGTTCGAGCACCAGCGGCGCACGTACCGCCCCGGCGACGCCTGGGTGCCCCTCGACCAGCGCGGGGCGCTGGTCGCCATGCACCTGTGCGAAGCCCAGGCGCCGAACGGCCTCGTGGCATGGAATGCGTTCGACACCGTGCTGGAGCGCAAGGAGTACGGCGAGGACTACGTCGTCGAGCCGCTCGCGCTCGCGATGCTCGCGAAGGATCCGAAGCTCGCCGCCGAGTTCCGCGCGAAGCTGGCCGCGGACCCGGTCTTCGCGGCCAGCCCGCAAGCGCGGACGGACTTCTTCTATCGCCGCACGCCATGGGCCGACCCCGAGCAGAACCTGCTGCCGATCGCCCGCGCGCTGCGCGCCGTGCCCGAGTCCGTGCTCGCGCCGGACAGCGCGGGCGCCCCCGGGCGCTGACCCGGGCCGCGTCCGTGTCGCGTCGCCTGCTCGCCGCGCTGCTGGTCGCGTCCGCGCTCGCGTTGCCGCTTCCCGCCGCGGCGGCCGATCGCGTGCGCGTCTTTTCGCTGCAGGGCCTGGACGGCGGGGACACGGGCGACCAGCTTGCCGCGCGACTGCTGTCGGTGAGCGGCGTGCACGGGGCGCACTTCGATCTCTACGCGTGCGAACTGAAGCTGACGCTCGGGACGATGATCACCGACGCGCGGGTCACACAACTGGTGTCGCAGGCCGGCGAGGGCTGGCGCGCGATTCCGGGACCCGGGCGGGGCCGCTACCGGCCGCCGCTGGAGTACCCGCGCGGTGTGGACGTCGCGGTGCTCACACGCGACGGCGCGGCGCTGGGGCCGCTCGAGAAGCTGCGCGTGCGGGGCAAGGTCACGATCTTCGACACCTACGCGGATTGGTGTGTCGCGTGCCGGCCCATGGACCAGCACGTCCGCGAGTTCGTGCGCACGCACCCGCACGTCGCGGTGCGCAAGCTGAACCTCGCGCGCTGGGACTCGCCGCTGGCCAGGGAGTTCGGCCCGCGGCTCACCGCGCTGCCGCACGTCGTGGTGTTCACGCCCGACGGCAGGCGGCGCGAGTTCGACGGCGCGACGTGGGAGCAGGTCGCGGCGACGATGGGGTGGAGGTGACGCGCGCCGCCCCACGGCCCGCCGGCTGGCGGCCCGGGGAGTAGACTGCGCGCGGCTTCCCGTTCCGCTTTCCCCGGCAGGCCGCCCCGGAGGTGTTCCATGCATGCCGCACGCCCCGCGTTTCGCGCCGCATCGTTCGCCGCGCTGCTGTCGCTCCTTCCCGCCGCCTGCGCCTCGGCGCAGGAGTTTGCACCGACGCCCCTTCCGGCTCGCGCGGCGAAGGCACCCTCGCCGGCGCAGAACTTCCTCGGGGGCTGGCGCTCCGTGTCGGACACGTCGAAGATGATGTCGATCAGTGCCCGTGGCGGCAGCATGGTGCTCGTGGTCGCCCGGGACCAGTTCGAAGCGACGGGGTTCGCAACCTCGAACGAAGTCGTGGCGCTCACGCGCACGCCGGCCTGGAGCGGCGACATGAACGCGGGCTTCGAGACAGGCGTGTTGCGTCTCGAGCGCATCGACCCGACCACGCTGCGCGCACGGTTCTCCGCCGACCTCCGTGCCGCCGCGACCCGGGAGGAGACCTGGACGCTCGTGTCTGGCCCGCCGACGCGCGCGTCCGCTGAACCAGGTCGCGGGGGCGGCCGTCCGGACGCACCGGCCCTCGGAGAGTACGTCTACGTGGAGGAACTCCCTGAAGCTGTCGAGAAGGTGCCCCCCATCTATCCCGAGAGCGCGCGCAGGAACAGCATCGAGGGAACGGTCCTCGTTATGGCGCTCGTGGGAACGGACGGGCTCGTCCAGGACACGAAGGTCGGGAAGTCCATCCCCGGGCTCGACGACGCCGCGGTGGCCTGCGTGCGCCAGTGGCGCTTCAAGCCCGGGCTCTCGGAGGGCGCGCCGGTCGCCGTCTGGGTCGCGTGTCCGATCAAGTTCACGCTGCACTGAGGCACGCGGCGCAGGCGCCCCGCAGCTTCGACCGGGCCCGCCCCTACTGCCACCCCTCGCGCAGCGCCCGGGCGTAGGCCGCCCAGTACGGGTCCGGCGCCGGCTCGTCCAGCGTGGTGACGCTGCCGTCGGGCTCGGCGATCCACACCCGGCCCGAGCCCTTCAGCACCTCGCCCACGTCGGCCGCCACGATGCCCTCCTCGGCGAGCGCGGCCAGCACGGCGGCGGCGTGCTGGGGCTTCGCGCACGCCAGCAGCGCGCCCTCGGCGAGCGACGTGTATGGATCCACCTCGAGCACGGCGCAGGCCTCGCGCACTTCCGGCGCGAGCGGGATGTGCGAGCGCACCACGCGCAGGTCGTGTCCGCACGCGCGCGCCAGCTCCACCATGCCGCCCAGCACACCGCCCTCGGTCGCGTCGTGCAGCGCGGTCACGCCGCGCTCGCGCATGCCCACGCGCAGCGCGGCGCGGCAGTCGCGCACCACGCTGACCTGCGCCTCCAGCGCGCGCAACCGAGCGAGGCCGTCCTCGTCGAGCCGCTGCGCGAGCCGCTGCGGGCACAGCGAGGCCGCCACCGCGGCGGTCTCGATCGCGCAGCCCTTGGTCAGGATCACGCGGTCGCCGGGCGCGGCCATCGCGGGCGTCACGTAGCGGCCCTCGTCGCCCACACCGATCAGCGTCGCGGCGCCGATGATGCTCAGCTCGCAGCCCTCGTAGCGGCCCGTGTGGCCGGTGACCACCGCCACGCCGAGTGCGGCCCACTCGTCGCTCATCGCCTGCCAGTACTCCGCGAACGCGTCGTCGCCGAAGTGCGGCGGCAGGTTGAAGTCGACGCTCGCGTAGGCCGGCGGAATGCCCGTGGTCCACAAGTCGGAGGCGACCAGGTGACACGCCAGCCGCGCCGAGCGCGCGGGCCCCAGTGCCGGAATCACCGAGAGCGGATCAGTGGTCACGGCCAGCACGCGCCCCGCGCCGATCCGGATCACCGCGGCGTCGTGACCGGCGCGCGGGCCGGCAAGCACCTCCGGGCGCTCCGCGCCCAGGTGCGGCGCGATGACGCGCGCGAAGACCCCGGGCGCGATCTTGCCCAGCGGGGCCGTGGCGGATGTGGCGGGTGGCGCGGACACGTGAGCCTCCTTCTCCTCTCGTCGCGGGCGTGGGGGCCGGAACACAGGGTATACGACAACGCCCGGCTCCTGCACGGAGCCGGGCGCGCGGGCACATCGAGGCCGCCTACATGCCCTGTTCGTCGGCGCTCGGGCCGTACAGCGCGGGCACCGGCACGTCGAGCAGGCGCAGGTACACGCCCAGCTGGGCGCGGTGGTGGATGAGGTGGCTCAGCACGAAGCCGCGCAGCACCGCGATCTTGGGCATGGTGAAGTGCACGGTCGCGCCCGACTTGAGCGACCACGGCTGCATGAACGCGGCGTCGCTGGTGCCCTCGATTGCCGCCCGGCCGGCGACGACGTTCTTCTCGAACAGCGCCATCAGGTCGGCATGCGACGTGGCGATCTTGTTCCAGTCCTGGTTGCCGGCCGCCATGTCGAGCGAGTCCTGCGTGAGCGTCTCCTTGGCCCAGCCTGGCAGGCGCGCGACGTGCGTGGCGAGCGAGGCGAGCGGGAACGACTTCGGGTGTGGCCGCCAATCAGCCTTGTCGAACGGCACGCGCTCGAGCGTCGTGCGCGTTCCCGCAACCTCGTGGTCGAACTCCATCAGCAGTGCCTGGTTCATCGCCATGTGCAGCGTCCTCCTAGAGCGCGGTCGTGGGAGCGATCCGCGGGGACATCGAGAGCGCGAGGCCGGGGCGTCGCGCGGAAACGTGCGAGGCGCGACGGTACCCGGGCGGCTCAGGAACCGCCAGACAAGAGTGCACCGATGGCGCCGCCTCGCCAGCCGG
>CAIXRL010000722.1 GCA_903921835.1 Candidatus Eiseniibacteriota bacterium
ACCCGGCGGGCCGCGCGGCGCGCCGCACGGCGCCCGCTTCGCGATCCGCGCCGTCGTCACCCGCGCCGCCGCTGTTGCGCGACCCGTGGGCATGGCTGGCGCCGCTCGCGGTGCTGCCGCTGTGGTTTCGCTGCGTTGGTGCCCCGCTGGGCGAGCCGGTGGCCGAGGACTTCGACTTCCTGCACCGCGCGCTGCTGCAGGGCACGGGCACGCTGCTGGACGGCGGCGGATCGGTGGCGTTCTGGCGCCCGCTCGCGCACCAGGTCTACTACGCCCTCCTGGGCCGGCTCGTGCTCACGCGACCCGTGGCCGTGGCGGGCATCCACGCACTGTTCCTGGCGGCCGGCGCGCTGCTTCTGTACCGCGTCCTGCGCCCGCGGCTGCCGGGGCCGATGGCCGCGGTGGCGGCTTCGTTTCCGCTCCTGGCCGAGTCCACGCGCACGCTGGTCGGCTGGCCGACCCAGTTCGTGGACGTGGGCCTGTTCTTCTTCTCGGCGCTCGCGCTGCACGAGGCGTCGCGACGCCGGCTCGCGGGCGCGCTCGGCGCGCTGCTCGCGGCGCTGCTGTGCAAGGAGCTGGCCGTGGTGACCGCCGTGCTGCTGCCGTTCGTGCCCGGACCGCACGCACGCCGCGACCGTGCCCGCCTGGGCCTGGGGGTGGCGGTCGTGGCCGTCCTGTGGGGAGCAGCGTACCTCGCGGTGCGACACGCCGCGCACCTCGAACTGCCGCACGGACTGGAGCAGGATCCCGCCGACCTCGCCGTGCCGATACCTGCGCGCTTCGCGTGGGCGCTCGCGGGCAGCCTGCGCGCCGTCTTCAGCCGCACGCTCCTGCCGGGGAGGTTCGACGGCGCGGTGCTCGCGGCCGCCTCCGTGTGGTTCGTCGCCGCGGGGGTGCTGCTGGCCATCTCGTCTGCGGCGCGCGAGCGCTTCGCGGCGCTGCGTGCGCCGTTCACCTGGGGGCTCGCGTGGTTCCTCCTGTGCACGGCGGCGCTCGCGCCCATCTACCCGCTGTGGCAGCCCAACCGCAGCCAGATCGGCAGCGTCGGGTTCGGGATCGCGGCGGCGGTGTTTCTCGGGGCGGCGCATCCGCTGTTGCCCGCGGGCCTCGTGGTGGTGCGGCTGGGGCTGCTCGCTCTGGCGCCCGCGCCGGCTGGCAGCGTCTCCAGCACGGCGCCCGAGACCGGGGCGTTCATGGACTTCGAACGGCTCACCCGCCTGCAGCGCCTCATGCGCGAGATGCGGGCGCTGCTGCGGGCGAGCCATCCCACGCTGCCACGCGGCAGCGCGGTCGTGCGCGGCAGCATGCCGGACGGGCTCGTGTACGCCTTCGGAGGGGACAAGGCGCTGCAGGTCTGGTACGGCGATTCAACCCTGCGGCTGATGCCCTCGACCGTGCTGCGCGAGCGGCCCGGCGTCCGCGTGGCCGCGTCGGTGCAGTTCGAGCCGGGGCACCGCCACGACCTCGTGCTGGTTCCCGTACCCGCAATGCTGGCGCAGGAGCAGGCCTACCAGTTGCTGCACGATCACCACAACGCCGAGGCGCTCGCCGAGTACGCGCGGGCGGACTCGCTCGGACCGGATTCGCTCGCGTACATCTTCCGCGCCGAGAACGCGGGCGGGCGGGCGTTCGCGCTGGCGGTGCTGGGTCGCAACGAGGAGGCGGAGGCCGCAGCCCACGCCGCGCTCGGGCTCTACACGGGCGAGGTCAACGGGCGGCTGGTGCTGGCCAGCAGGGCCATGGCCACCGGGCGCCTCGACGAGGCGCGGCGCCTGGTCGAGTCCGTCCTGGCCGACGACCCGAACCAGAAGTCGGCGTTGATGATGCAGGCGGTGCTGAGGCGGGCGCGCGCCGGCGGCGCCCCCGCCCCGACGCCCTGACCGCGGCGCCGGGCCGGGCGCAGGGTCGGAGGGGCCGGGGGAGCGGCGCCGTTCCCCCTGAGGCGCTACCCTGCCCGTCCAGGGTGGAAATGCACACCGGCGTGAACGGAGAGCGGGAACCCGCATGGGCAACGGTTCGTCCATGTGGCGAATGCAATGGAGGAGCAACTGGCCGAGACCGACGAAAGACAGCTCATCGCCCGCTTGCGGGCGCGCGAGCCAGAGGCGCTGGGCGAAGTGTTCCAGCGCCTGGGAGGTCCGATGACCACGCTGGCCAGCAGCATGCTGCGCGACCGCGACGAGGCGAACGACGTCGTGGAGGACGCACTGCTCCGGGTCCACCGCGCGGCGCCGGGCTTTCGCGGGGAACGCGGGTTGCGCACGTGGGTGCTGCGCATCGTCGCCAACCTGTGCCGGGACCGTTTGCGCCGGCGCAAGTTCATTGCCCCCACGCCCGAGGGCGAGGATCCCTTCGAGCACGCGGGGCTGTCGTTCGATCCGGTCCCGGACTGGGACGCCGAGATGGACCAGCGCGTGCTGGCGGCGGTGGTGGAGCGCGCGATGGAGCGGCTCCCGGAAGAGCAACGCGAGGTCCTCGTGCTGCGGCATCGGCTCGGGCTCTCGCACGCGGAGATGATGGAGACGTTGAACGTGCCCGAGGGCACGGTGAAATCACGGCTCGCACGCGCCCTCGCGGCGCTGCGTGAACAGGTCGGGGAGATCGGCATATGAACGAATTCGATCCGGTGGACGAGCGCCTCGTCCGCATCCTGGGCGCTTCCCGCGCTCCCGCGGAGCCAGCGGTGCTCGCTCGCGCTCGCGCGCGGCTCACCGGGACCGCCCGGTTGCCGCGCCCGATCGCGTGGCTTGGTACGCCCGCTGCGCTGGTGACTGCATGTGCGCTCTTCGTGGCGGTCGCCGGCGTGTCCGTCGCCATCGTGCGCACCGAGTCCGCGACGACGCCCGACGCCACGCTGGTGAGCGCGCTCATCGGGGATGATGGTTCCTACGGCCTGCCCACCGCGAGCGGCACCGCGAGCACGGCGACCGGGTACTCCGACACCGGGACGGTGACGCCATGAATCGTACCGCCGTCGTCATGATGATCGTCGCCGCCGCGCTCGTGGGCGCTTCGCTCGCGCTCATATGCGGAATCGCGTACGAGCACCACGTGCGCTCGGGCCCGCGCGGGGGCTGGATGCACCACGGCGGCGGCATGGGTCCGTCGCAGGGTGGCCGTCCTCCGCTCGAGCAGGTGCTGCCGCGGCTGGCGCGCGAGCTGGACCTGAAGCCCGAGCAGATCGAGCGCATCCGGCCGCAGGTGCTCGCGTCGCAGAAACAGTTCGAGGCCGCGCGCGAGAGCCTGCGCAGCCGCATCGACGCCGAGTTGACCCCCGCGCAGCGCCAGCGCTGGCACGACATGGAACGCATGCATGGGATGGGACGTCCATTCCCCGGCGACCCCGATGGCAAGCACCACGACCGGCCCGAGGCCGGAGAACCAGGAGCACCTCGATGAACGCTAGACCTCATATGATGTTGATCCCTCTGGCCATCGTCTGTATTGCGGCGGTCGCCTGGGCGGCGGACGCTCCGAGATCCGCACCGGCGCCTTCGTCCCACGCTGCGCACGTCGCGCCGGTCGCGCACGGCGACGGCGCGCCCGTCGCGGCGGAAGTGGGTGATGCCGACGACCTCGACCTGGATGTCCTCGACCTCGAGGGCGGCTCCGACGGTGGTGGCGCCGGCGGCGAGCGTCGCGTGATCGTGCGCCGCTTCATGCGCGGTGGGGATGGCGGCGCGGATGGAGGTGGCTGCGGGTCGATGTGCGGTGGCAGGGGCATGCGTGGCGGCAAGGGCAACGGCAAGGGCTGCGGTAGCGGCTGCGGTCATGGCGCCGGCATGGGAGCGGACATGGGTGGTGGCATGGGCCCCGGCCCGGGGATGTTCGGGCACATGGCGCAGGCGCTCGACCTCTCGGACACGCAGCGCGGGAAGCTCGCCGACATCCACGAGCGCCAGATGCGCCGCGACATCCAGGCGCGTGCGGATCTCGAGATCGCCCATCTCGACCTGCGCAAGGCGATGAGCGCCGAGAAGCCTGAGGCGGGCGCGATCGACGCCCAGATCGATCGCGTCGCGAAGCTGCGCAGCGACATGTCCAAGGCCCGCGTTGCCTCGTTGCTCGAGGCCCGCGCGCTGCTGACGCCGGAGCAGCAGAAGAAGATGCACGATCTCCGCATGCCGCCGCCCGGTGCCGGCATGCCGGGCGGGGGGCACGGTTTCGGGATGGGCCCCGGTGGCAGGGGCAACAACGGGATGGGTCACGGCGGCCCGCCGATGCACGCCCGGATCGAGCGTGACACGCTGAGCCGACGCTAGCCCGGACTATTCACGAGCCCGCCGCCTGCGAGTGCGATCTGCGCGTCATCCGCTGCGAAGCCCGACCGGCCGCTGTCCTCATCGTGTTGACAACACGGTTCCGGCGCGGCCGGCCGATCTTCTTGCGGTTGACACACATCTCGCACTCTCGGCGGGCGGTTCGTGAATAGTCCGGGCTAGCC
>CAIXRL010000723.1 GCA_903921835.1 Candidatus Eiseniibacteriota bacterium
GAAGCGCTGCAGCGCGGCGCGGTCCACGCTGACGACCGCGGCCCCGGGGGCGATTTCCGCGAACGCCGGCAACTGATCGTGCCGGCGCACGAAGATCTCGCCGGGAGGCACGCCCTGCGCGCGGGCGCTCGGACACGCGAGCGACACCGCGAGCAAGATGGCGGGCACGAGAAACGCGCGCGGGACGGAGAGCGTCATCATTCACGCCCGGGACGCGCGCGCAGCCAGGCGCCGAGCGAACGCTGGGGCAGGCGCGCGGGCGGCGGCACGGAGTCCACGCCCGCCGCGGGAGGAAACGGCGAGCGCTGGCGGACGGGCGGGCGCTGCTGGAGCGAGAGCTGCGGCAGGCGGGAGGGATTTCGCTCGCCCCCGAGCGCCGCGGACGAGAACGCGCCCACCACCAGTCCGCGTCGCAGCCAGCCGTCGAAGGCATAGGTGCCCGTGGAATCGTGCAGCGTGAAGTGCACGCGCGGCGGGTCGTACGCGAACCTCCCGAGCGGCAGGTCGGCGACGCCGAGCGCGGGCGCCGTGAACATCGCGGCGAGCGATTCCGCCGAAGGGAACACGTCGAGTGCGATCGGCGTGGTCGCGTCTCGCCACGCCACGTGGCCCTGCCAGTGCCCGACGAGCGCAGCGGGGCGCTGCACGTCGCGCGGACCGCAGGAGGTGACGAGCAGGGCCAGCGCCGCCAGCGCGACATCGCGACGAATGCGCATCATCCGCGCCCCCACCAGCCGTCCACCTTCTGGATCACGTCGGCCGGCGTCGCGACCGGGTCGGGATAGCCGTCCTTCCACGTCGCGTCGATCCCGAGCGGCCCGCGACAGGTGAACCACGCGCCGCGCGACTCCACCTTCGCGGGCACCGAGTCGCGCGCGCAGTCGAAGCGCGTGAAGATGCCCCAGAGCAGCAGCTCGTCGTCGTCGAGCGACACGTCGGGGCTGACCGCGACGATCAGTTTGCACGCGGCCAGCTCGGGGCGGCGCACCAGCGTCTCGACCACTGCGCGGCCCTCGCCCGCCACCTGCACCACCAGCATGCCGCCCCACGCGAGCCGGTGCGCCTGCACGCGCGACTCGAACGCGCGCGGGTCGGGCAGCGACTCGAGCAACGGCGCCGGCGCGACGCCGGTCCCGGGCGAGTTGCCGGACGAGCCCGCGTGCCGGGCGTGCGACTGCGCGTCGAACACCATCTTGCTGCCCAGGTTCATCGTGTAGCTCGTGAAATCGAGTGTGTCCAGCGGCACGCCCGGCAGCAGCAGCAGGTCCTCGGCCGGATCGAAGTGGCGCGCGATCGCCTCGAACACCGCGCGGCGGTCGCGCGGGTTCACGTCGGCGTCCACGAGCACGATCAACTTGGTGAGCGAGAGCTGGCCTGTGCCCAGCAGTCCGAGCGCGGTCTTCCTGCCCTCGCGCGCGAAGCGGTTCTCCACCGCGACCACCAGCAGGTTGTGAAAGCCCGCCTCGAAGTACGCCCACAGGTCGGCGATCTCGGGATGGATCACCTTGAGCACGCCGGTGAACATCTCCTGCACCGCCTCGCCCATGAACTTGTCCTCCTGCGGCGGCTTGCCGACGACGCTCGCCTGGAAGACGGGCCGCGCGCGGTGCGTGACCTCGCGCACGTGCAACACGGGGAACGGCGCGGCGTGCGAGTAGTGCCCGAAGTGGTCGCCGAACGGACCCTCGCTGCGCCGCTCGCCCGCGGGCACGATCCCCTCGATCACGAACTCGGCGTCGGCGGGCACCAGCATCTTCAGCGTGCGCGCCTTCGCGAGCCGCGTGGGCGTGCCGCGCAGGAAGCCCGCGAACGCC
>CAIXRL010000724.1 GCA_903921835.1 Candidatus Eiseniibacteriota bacterium
CGAGTTCACCGGCCATCCCGACCTCACGCGCATCCTGCTGCCCGACGACTGGCTGGGCTGGCCGCTGCGCAAGGACTCGCCGCTGGGTTACGAGGAAGTGGCCTTCACGCACAACACGCCAGGTCGCACGGTCCCGAACCCCGCGCTCAAGAAGCTGGCTCCCAAGAAGGTGAAGTACCGTGCGCAATGAGACCATGACGCTCAACATGGGTCCCCAGCACCCGTCGACTCACGGCGTGCTGCGCGTGGCCCTGGAACTCGACGGCGAGACGATCGTGCGCTGCAAGCCGGTGATCGGCTACCTGCACACGGGCATGGAGAAGCAGGCGGAGTACAAGACGTACACGCAGTCCATCCCGCAGACCGACCGGATGGACTACATCTCGCCGATGTCCAACAACCTGGCGTTCTGCCTCGCGGTCGAGAAGCTCCTCGGCATCGAGCCGCCCGCGCGCGTGCAGGCCATCCGCGTGCTCCTCACCGAGCTCACGCGCATCTCCTCGCACGTGGTCTGGATGGGCACGCACGCCATCGACCTCGGCGCACTGACCGTGTTCTGGTACACGTTCCGCGAGCGCGAGAAGATCCTCTCGATCTACGAGCAGGTGTCGGGCGCGCGCATGACGTCGGGCTACTTCCGCGTCGGCGGGCTGGCGATGGACATCCCTGCGGGCCTGCTCGACCGCTGCCAGAAGTTCGTCGACGAGATGCCCGCGCACATCGACGAGTACGAGCGCCTGCTGACCCGCAACCCCATCTGGCTCGCACGCACGAAGGGTGTCGCCGTGGTTTCGGCGCAGGACGCGATCGCGTGGGGGCTGACGGGGCCCGTGCTGCGCGGCTCCGGCGTCAACTGGGACCTGCGCAGGAACGAGCCGTACTCAGGGTACGAAACCTACGACTTCGATGTGCCGCTCGGGAGCCGTGGCGATGCGTATGACCGCTACCAGGTCCGCGTCCAGGAGATGCGCGAGGCGACGAAGATCGCAGGGCAGGCGATCCGGCGCATCCGCGAACTCGGCGAGACCGGTCCGTACCGGGTGCGCGACTTCAAGTACGTGCTGCCTGAGAGGGCCGAGGTGAAGACCTCCATGGAGGCCCTCATCCATCACTTCAAGATCGTGGCGCACGGCTTCTTCCCGCCGGTGGGCGAGGCGTACGCTGCGGTCGAGGCGCCCAAGGGCGAACTCGGCTTCTACCTGGTCAGCGACGGCACGGCGCGGCCATGGCGCATGAAGGTGCGCTCGCCGTCCTTCATCAACCTGCAGGGGCTGCCGGTCATGACCGAGGGCGGCATGCTCGCCGACGTGATCGCGGCGATCGGCAGCATCGACATCGTGCTCGGCGAGGTGGACCGATGAATCACGCGCCCATCATGCCCCTCGAGGCCCCGGGTACGCGGGAGTGGCCGGAGCACGTGCTGGCCGAGGTGGCCGGGGCGATCTCGCGCTACCCGGTGAAGCGCTCCGCCGTGCTGCCGCTGCTGTGGATCGCGCAGCGCACGTGGGGCTGGCTGCCGCCGGCGGCGCTGAGCCTGGTCGCGCGCACGCTGGAACTGGACGAGCCGTTCGTGTTCGGTGTCGCCACGTTCTACACGATGTTCAACCTGAAGCCGGTGGGTCGCCACCACCTTCAGGTGTGCATGACGCTGTCTTGTTCGCTGATGGGCGCGGACCGGCTCTTCAAGCACCTCGAGCACCGGCTCGGCATCGGGCACGGCGAGACGACCCCGGACGGGCGCTTCACGCTGCGCCGCGTCGAGTGCCTCGCCGCGTGCGGCGGCGGGCCGTGCATGCAGGTCGACCTGGACTACCACGAGAACCTCGACG
Organism: Candidatus Eiseniibacteriota bacterium; assembly: GCA_903921835.1. Taxonomy (GTDB): domain Bacteria; phylum Eisenbacteria; class RBG-16-71-46; order RBG-16-71-46; family RBG-16-71-46; genus CAIXRL01. The sequence continues at coordinate 1,830 of CAIXRL010000724.1, forward strand.
AGGCCAAGGTGGACGCGCTGCTGGAGACGCTCGAGTGAGCCGCGGACCGCTGCTGTTCAAGGACATCGACACTCCGGGCCTGGCCGGGCTGGAGACCTATCGCGGCCTGGGCGGCTACGAGGCGCTCGCGGCGACGCTCGGTGGCCGCTCGCCCGGGGAGTGCATCGAGATCGTCAAGGCGTCCGGTCTTCGCGGCCGCGGCGGCGCGGGGTTTCCGGCGGGGCTCAAGTGGAGCTTCGTGCCGAAGAACTCCCCCAGACCGAAGTACATCGTCTGCAACGCGGACGAGTCGGAGCCGGGCACGTTCAAGGACCGCGAGCTGATGGTGCTGAACCCGCACCTGCTGGTGGAGGGCATGATCCTCGCGGGCTACGCGATCGGTTCGAACCAGGGCTACATCTACTTCCGCGGCGAGTTCGCGTACGTGCAGAAGATCATGGACCGCGCGATCGCAGAGGCGCGCTCGGCAGGCCTGCTGGGCGAAAGCGTGCTCGGCACGCCATTCCAGTTCCAGCTCCACACCCACCTTGGAGCCGGCGCCTACATCTGCGGCGAGGAGACGGCGCTGCTCTCCTCGCTGGAGGGTTTCCGCGGCCAGCCGCGCCTGAAGCCGCCGTTCCCCGCGGTCGAGGGGCTGTACGCCAGCCCGACGGTGGTGAACAACGTCGAGACGCTGATGAACGTGCCGCACATTCTCAAGCACGGCGCGCAGTGGTACCGCCAGTGGGGCACCGAGAAGAGCGCGGGCACCAAGGTGCTCAGCGTCTCCGGCCCCGTGAAACGACCGGGCAACTACGAGATCCCGCTCGGCCTGCCGCTGCGGACGCTGATCGAGTCGCCCGAGTACTGCGGCGGCATGCGCGATGGCCTCGAGGTGAAGGGAGTCATTCCGGGCGGCTCGTCAGTGCCGGTGCTGCCCGCCTCGCTGCTCGACACGGGGCTCGACTACGAGTCCATGAACGCCGCCGGCACGTTCCTCGGCTCCGGGGGCGTGATCGTCATCGACGACCAGACGTGCATGGTGGACGCGTTGTGGAATCTGCTGCGTTTCTACGCGCACGAGTCGTGCGGCAAGTGCACGCCGTGCCGCGAGGGCACCTACTGGATGGTGCAAATCCTGGAGCGCATCGAGCAGGGCGGTGGCACCGAGCGCGACATCGACCTGCTCGGCGACATCGCGGACAACATCCTGGGCAAGTCCTTCTGCGCGCTCGGCGACGCGGCCGCGATGCCGGTGCAGGGCATGCTGAAGCACTTCCGCGCGGAGTTCGAGTACCACGTCAAGCACAAGCGCTGTCTGGTGAACCGCCGCCGGCAGTCCGTCCTGGAGGTGGTGGCGTGAGCGCTCCCGTCCGGGTCACCATCGACGACCGCACGATCGAAGTGCCCGCCGGCACGCTCATCACCGAGGCCGCCAGGGCCGCGGGGATTCATGTTCCGGTCTTCTGCTCACACGACAAGCTGCAGCCGCTCGGCGCCTGCCGCATCTGCGTCGTCGAGGTCGGGACGCCGAAGCTCGGCGCCGACCGCAAGCCGGTCGTCGGTCCCGACGGGCGAGCCGAGATCGCGTGGATGCCCAAGGTGCAGACGAGCTGCACCATGCCGGTGAGCGAGGGCATGGTGGTGCGCACCACGTCGGACACCGCGACCCGGGCGCGCAAGGGCGTGATGGAGTTCCTGCTCGTCAACCATCCGCTCGACTGCCCGGTGTGCGACGAGGGCGGCGAGTGCCAGCTGCAGGACCTGGCATTCGCGTTCGGCCAGGATTTCTCCCGCATGGAGAGCAACAAGCGCACGTTCGACTCCGAGGACCTGGGCCCGATCGTCAAGAAGGAGGCGAACCGCTGCATCGTCTGCATGCGCTGCGTGCGCTACTGCGACGAGGTGATGGGCGAGGACGCGCTCACCGCGCACCAGCGCGGCGTGCGCACGGAAATCTCGTCGTTCGACCGGCAGCCGCTGGCGTGCGAGCAGTGCGGCAACTGCGTCGAGGTTTGCCCCGTGGGCGCCCTGACGGCGCTGCCGTACCGCTTCAAGGCGCGTCCGTGGGACCTGCGCCAGCACATCACGATCTGCCCGTGGTGCGCCAACGGCTGCTCGGTGCGCCTCGGCGTGCGCGGCATGGAGATCCTGCGGGCGCGCGGCACCGAGTTCCGCGGCGTGAACCAGGAGTTTCTCTGCGCGCGCGGCCGCTTCGGCTACGAGTACGTGAACGCGCCCGACCGCCTGACCTCACCGCTCGTGCGGCAGGGCGGCTCGCTGCAGCCCGCGACGTTCGACGCGGCGGTGGCCGAGGTGGCGGCGCGCCTGCGCGACATCGCCGCGGCGCACGGCCCCGGCAGCGTCGCCATCCTCGGCGGCGAGCGGCTCAACGTGGAGGAGCAGTACCTGCTGCAGAAGCTCGCGCGCGGCGTGCTCGGAACCAACAACGTGGACGCGCGCACGCGCTTGACCACGCGCGTTCCCGGCGCCGCGATCCTCAAGGCCACCGGCGGCGGCCGGCCCGCGCTGACCTTCGGCGGGCTGTACGAGGCGCAGGAGACGCTGGTGCTGTTCGACGACCTGCAGGGCGAGTCCCCGTTCGCGCAGGCGACGGCGATCCGCGGCCGGCACCAGCAGGGCGGTCATCTCACGGTGGCGCACGCCCGCCGCGTGAAGCTGGCGCGCACCAAGTTTGGAGCCGACTGGCTGGGCCTCGCGCCCGGCAGCGAGCTCGCGCTCCTGCACGCGCTCACGAAGTCGGCGCTGGACCTGGGCGATCCCGTGGACCTGCCGGCGGAGGTCGCCGCGGGACTCGGCGCGCTCAGGAGTGCGCTGGCGGCGTGGACCGCGGAGCGGATCACCGCCGAGACGGGAGTGCCGGCGGCGAAGGTCGCGGCGGCGGCGAAGCGGCTGCGCGACGCGGAGCGCAAGGCGCTGCTGTTCGGGCGTGCGGTCGCGGAGAACCCGCAGGCGCCCGCGCTGCTGCAGGCCATCGAGAACCTGGCGTGGGCGACCGGGGCGCTGACCGCGTCGCGCTCGTTCGTGATGTACGCGGGGCCGCAAAGCGACTCGCAGGGCGCGCTCGACATGGGGCTCTCGCCCGACTGCCTGCCGGGATACGTGCCGGTCGGCGACGCGGCGGGCCGTGCCGCGTTCGAGAAATCGTGGGGCCGCACGCTGCCGTCCGGGCCGGGACTGTCGGCGCCCGAGATTCTCGACGCCGCCGCGGCCGGCACGGTGCGCGCGCTGTGGATCGTCGGCGACCACTGGCTCGCCAGCGCGCCGGATCGCGCGAAGGCGGAGCAGGCGCTCGCCAGGGCCGAGTTCGTGGTGGTGAACGAGATGTTCCTCACGGCCACGGCGCAGCAGGCGCATGTCGTGTTCCCGGTCGCCGCGTTCGCCGAGAAGGACGGTGCGGTGACCAACTGCGAGCGGCGCGTGCAGAGGGCGCCGCGCTCGCTCGCTCCAAGGCGCGGTACGAAGCCGGACTGGGAGATCCTGCAGCTCGTCGCGCAGGCGCTCGGCGCCGACTGGCGCTATCGCACGTCCGAGGACGTCTATCGCGAGCTCGCACGCCTCGTTCCCGGCTACGCCCAGACGAGCTGGGCGACGCTGCTGCCCGACGGCGTGGCGTGGAGCGCCACGCGGGTCGCGGGCTCGCTCGCGTATCACGAGGGTGCCGGGCCGGCGGCGGGCGATGGCCTGTGGCTGCTCGCGGGCGGCACGTTGTTCGCGCAGGGCAGCCTTTCGGCGCGTTCGGCGACGCTGGCGAAGCTGGGCCGGGGGCCGCGCGCGTTCCTGGGTGCCGCCGACGCCGCGCGCCTCGGGCTGGCCGCGGGGGACAGCGTCGAGCTGGCCGGTCCCGCGGGAACGCTGGTGCTGCCGTTCGAGCAGGACGACTGCGTCCCGGCCAACGCGGTGTTCGTTCCGTACGCGCTCGCAGGTGACGGGCTCGGGCGGCTGGGCGCGCCGTCGGGAGCAGGCCTGCGGGTGAAAGTGCGAAGAGTGACCGCGACCGCAACGGTCGGGGCGTAGGGGGCGGGGATGACGGCACTCTGGAGCAACGCAATCTTCCAGGTCGCGCTGTGGGCGACCGTCAAGGTCGCGATCATCCTCGGCGTCCTGCTGGGCGTCGTGACCTACCTGATCTTCGCCGAGCGCAAGATCTGCGGACACATGCAGGCGCGCACGGGCCCGAACCGCGTGGGGCCTCTTGGACTGCTGCAGACCCCGCTCGACGTGGTCAAGCTCCTCTTCAAGGAGGAGTTCATCCCCGCGCAGGCGAACAAGGTCGTCTTTCACATCGCGCCGGTGCTCGCGGTGTTTCCGGCAATCGTGACGTTCTCGGTGATCCCGCTGGGCCCGCCGCCGATGTTCGTGGTCACGGACGTCAACGTCGGACTGCTCGTGTTCCTCGCCATGTCCAGCCTGGGTGTCTACGCGATCACACTCGCCGGCTGGTCGTCGAACAACAAGTACGCGCTGCTTGGCGGGCTGCGCTCCGCCGCGCAGATGATCTCGTACGAGCTGGCGCTGGGGCTCTCCACGATCCCGGTGATCCTGCGCGCCGGCACGCTGTCGCTGGTGGGCATCGTGGATTCGCAGGCCGGGACGTACCTGATCCCGGGCACGAAGCTCGCGCTGCCCTCCTGGGGCATCCTGCACTGGTACCTGGTGCTGCCCTTCGTGATCTTCCTGGTCTGTTCGTTCGCCGAGACGAACCGCGCGCCGTTCGACCTGCCCGAGGCCGAGGGCGAGCTGGTGGCGGGCTTCCACACCGAGTACTCCAGCATGAAGTGGGCGATGTTCTTCCTCGGCGAGTACTTCAACATGATCGTGATCTGCTCGATCATGATCACGCTGTTCTTCGGCGGCTGGCACGGACCGTTCATGGACGTCCTCGGACCTGTGTTCGGCCCGCTGCTCGGGCTGGGGTGGTTCCTGCTCAAGCTGGGCGTGTTCCTGTTCTTCTTCATCTGGGTGCGCTGGACGTTCCCGCGGCTGCGCTATGACCAGCTCATGAACTTCGGTTGGAAGGTGCTGCTGCCCGCCGCGATCGCGAACGTGCTGATCGCAGCGGTGTGGCTGTACTGGAGGGCCAACGCCTGATGGTCCCGTACCTCTTCATGGGCTTCGGCGCGCTCCTGGTGGCGACCGCCCTCATGGTGGTGCTGCACCGCAACCCGGTGACGAGCGCGCTCTTCCTGGTGCTGTCGTTCTGCTCGCTCGCGGGCATCTACCTGCTGCTGCAGGCGGAGTTCCTCGGCTTCGTGCAGATCATCGTCTACGCCGGCGCGATCATGGTGCTGTTCCTGTTCGTGATCATGTACCTGAACCTCCCGCACGACGTGGAGCATGGCGCGCACATCGCCCTGCGGCGCGGCATCGGCTGGATGGTCGGTGCGCTGCTGCTGCTGTTCTCGCTCCTGCTCGCCAGGCGCGGCTGGTCGCCGGGCCCCGAGGCGGCGCTGCTGCCGGGCGCGGAGCACGGCAACGCGGGCGCCATCGGCCGCGCGCTGTACAGCCGCTACCTGTTCCCGTTCGAGATCACGTCCATGCTGTTGCTCGTGGCCATGGTGGGCGCGATCGTCCTGACCAAGACCCGCCGGCCGGCGGGCGAGGAGCGGCCGTGATCCCGATCGGCTGGACGCTGACCCTGAGCGCCGTGCTGTTCTGCATCGGCGTGGCCGGCGTGCTCGTGCGCCGCAACGCGCTCGTCATCTTCATGTCCATCGAGCTCATGCTCAACGCCGCGAACCTCGCGTTCGTCGCCTTCGCGCACCAGATGAGATCGCTCGACGGGCAGATCTTCGTGTTCTTCGTCATGACCGTGGCCGCCGCCGAGGTGGCCGTAGGCCTCGCCATCATTGTCAACGTCTTCCGTCTCCGCGAGACGGTGTTCGTGGACGAGATCAACCTGCTGAAGGGCTAGGCCGGCCGTGAACCTTCCGCTGCTCTGGATCATCCCCGCGCTGCCGCTCGCGGCCGTCGCGCTCAACCTGCTGCTGGGCGACAGGCTCGGCAGGAGGGGCACCGCGTGGCTCGCCTGCGGCGCCATCGGGCTCGCGTTCCTCGCCGCGCTGCGCGCGGTGCTGTTGCTGGCCGCGATACCCGCCGGGGAACGCCACCTGGCGGAAACCGCGTGGACCTGGATGCAGGTCGGCGACTTCCGCGCCGACGTCGCGTTCCTGCTCGACCCGCTCTCCAGCATCATGGTGCTCGTGGTGACCGGCGTGGGCTTCCTCATCCACGTCTACTCAGTGGGCTACATGGCGGAGGACCCGTCGTTCCGGCGCTTCTTCCTCTACCTGAACCTGTTCATGTTCGCCATGCTCACGCTGGTGCTGGCGGACAACTTCCTGCTCATGTTCGTGGGCTGGGAGGGCGTGGGACTGTGCTCGTACCTGCTGATCGGCTTCTGGTACGAGAAGCAGTCGGCCACGGACGCGGGCAAGAAGGCGTTCATCGTCAACCGCATCGGCGATTTCGGCTTCGTGCTCGGCATGATGTACCTGATCACCTACACGGGTTCTGTGAACTTCGAGCGCGTGTTCGCCGCCGCGCCGCACGTCTTCCCGGCGGGGGCCGCGACGCTGGCGTCGCTGTTCTCGGGCGCCGGCCTGCCGGTGATCACGATCGCGACCCTGCTGCTGTTCCTGGGCGCCACGGGCAAGAGCGCGCAGCTGCCGCTGTACGTCTGGCTCCCGGACGCCATGGAGGGCCCGACGCCCGTCTCCGCGCTCATCCACGCCGCCACCATGGTCACGGCGGGCGTCTACATGGTCGCGCGCAGCCACGTGCTGTTCCTGCTCTCGCCCGCGACCATGGAGGTGGTGGCCATCGTCGGCGCCGCCACCGCGCTGATGGCCGCGACGATCGGGCTGGCGCAGAACGACATCAAGCGCGTGCTGGCGTACTCCACGGTGAGCCAGCTCGGCTACATGTTCTTCGCGTGCGGCGTGGGTGCGTTCGGCGCCGGCATCTTCCACGTCATGACGCACGCGTTCTTCAAGGCGCTGCTCTTCCTGGGCGCCGGCTCGGTCATCCACGGCATGCACCACGAGCAGGACATGCGCAGGATGGGTGGCCTCGCCTCCAGGATGCCCGTGACGCACGCCACCATGCTGATCGCCACCATCGCCATCGCCGGCATCCCGCCCTTTGCCGGCTTCTTCAGCAAGGATGAGATCCTCGCCCAGGCCTTCGCGACCGGGCACTACGGCATCTGGGTCGCGGGCGTGCTGGGCGCGGTGCTCACCGCGTTCTACATGTTCCGGCTCTACATCCTCACGTTCCGCGGCGCGCCACGCTTCGAGGAGCCGGCCGCGGAGTCGCTGCACGGCGCGCACGTCGCGGCCGAGCGCGCCGCGCACGCCGCGCACGCCCACGGACACGACGCCCGCGCGAAGGATCACGGCCACGACCCCGGCCACGGCGGGCCGGTGAAGGAGTCGCCGTGGAGCATGACGCTGCCGCTCGCGATTCTCGCCGTGCTGTCCATGGTCGGCGGTTTCGTCGGCATGCCCTTCCAGCAGGGCGGGCACCTGCTCGAGCGCTGGCTGCGTCCCGTGATGGAGGGCGGCGGTGTCGAACCCGTTGCCGCGCGCGAGCTGTCGCACGCGGCCGAGTGGAGCCTGATGGGAATCTCCGTCGCGGTCGCGGCGTTCGGCATCGCGATGGCGTTCCTCGCCTACCTGAACCGCCCCGGGATCGCGACCGCCCTGCGCCGGCGCTTCGCGGGCCTGCACGACACGCTCGAGAACAAGTACTACGTGGACGAGTTCTACGCGGCAGCTTTCGTGCGGCCCATCCACCGCGGCTCGATCGCGCTGTGGAAGTTCTGGGACGAGACCATCGTGGACGGCACGGTGAACGGCGTGGGCCAGGCGGTGGAAGTGGCCTCCGGAATCCTGCGGCTGTTCCAGACCGGCTACGTGGGCACGTACGCGCTGTTCCTGGCGCTGGGCGTGCTGGCACTGCTCCTTCACTTCCTGAGGTCGTAAGTGGCGCATCTACCCTGGCTGTCGTTGCTCGTCTTCTTCCCGCTCGCGGCGGCGGTGCTGATCGCGCTGCTGCCGCCTTCGGCGGGCCGCGCCATCCGGCTGTCGGCCACCGCCGCGGCGCTGGCGGAGTTCGCGTTGTCGCTGCCGCTCTGGTGGCGCGTCGTGCCCGGCCAGGGCGGCTTCCAGTTCGAGGAATCGGTGAACTGGATCCCGGCGATCGGCGCGCGCTACCACCTCGGCGTGGACGGCGTGAGCGGCCTGCTCGTGCTGCTGACGACGTTCACCACCGTCATCGCCGTGCTCGGCGCGTGGACGGCCGTCGAGAAGCGCCCGAAGCAGTTCTACGCGCTGGTGCTGGCCCTGGAGGCCGGCATGATCGGCACGTTCTTCTGCCTCGACCTGCTGCTCTTCTACGTGTTCTGGGAAGCCATGCTGATCCCGATGTACCTGCTGATCGGCGTGTGGGGCGGGCAGCGGCGCGTGTACGCGGCCGTGAAGTTCTTCCTCTACACCATGGCCGGCAGCGTGCTCATGCTGGTCGCCATCCTGTGGCTGTGGTTCACGCAGCGGGCCATCAGCGGGGTGCCGTCGTTCGACCTGCCGACGTTCTACGCGCTGACCATCGCGCCGGGGCAGCAACTCTGGCTGTTCCTCGCGTTCGCCTTCGCGTTCGCGATCAAGGTTCCCATGTTCCCGCTGCACACGTGGCTGCCGGACGCCCACGTCGAGGCGCCGACCGCGGGCTCGGTCATTCTGGCCGCCGTGCTGCTCAAGATGGGCACCTACGGCTTCATCC
>CAIXRL010000725.1 GCA_903921835.1 Candidatus Eiseniibacteriota bacterium
CGAAGTCGTACCCATAGGATACGTCGAGGAGGAGCAACGCAGCCGGCCGCGCACAGCGGGCGCCGACTGCCAAGCGACTCCTGGGACGGGACACTAGCCCGGACGATCGCGCAGCGCCGGGGCCGCTGCGCGATCGCCGTCGTCCGTTGCCCGGACGCAGCCACTCATCCACCAGCCCCCCGGGGAACTCGATCATGCGCGCGCTCATCACATCGGTTGCGGTGCTGACGCTGGCCACCCTCGTGATGCTGCCCGCCGCCCGCGCCCGCGCCGCCGACCCGGCGAGTCCGGAGCTCATTCCCTCGATCGGCGTCTTCCGGCTGCCCGGCTGGGCGTCCGAGATCGTGCCGCGCATGGCGCCCGACGCGAAAGCCGACAGCCCGGTCGCCCTCCCGGACACGCTCTTCAGCGGCCGACCGACGTGGTTCAACTACTCCTCCAGCAAGAACCCGGCGGTCTGTGGCACGTGGACCGACGCGCTGATGGCCGGGGGCGCATTCCTCGACTCGGTGGTGATCACCAACTGCGAGTGGGCCCGGTTGGACTTCATGCACATGAATCGCGGGCCCGCGATCATGCGCGGAGGCCGGCACACCCTCATCGCGTGCGCCGACGTCCACGACCAGATCGCGACCGACCACGACTTTCGCAACGGACCCGTCGGCAACTCGTACACGTGGAGCCCCGAACCGCTGCCTGCGGGCGCCGTGACGGTCTCCAGCACGCCACCTCCGCCCACGACCGACAACAACGGCTACCAGCTCGACCGCGCGGACGGCACGGCCTTCGTGGTCTCCGGCGTCACGGACAACGAGACCGACGACGTCGTGCTGCGCATCTACGTCGACCCGTGGCGAGGCAGCACGAGCGGTTATCTCAGCGAGGGCACGGGCTCCGCCCAGGGGCCGGGGCAGGTGAACTTCGTGGTCGGCTCCGCGGACGGCACGCCCGCCACCCTCTACCCCGCGGTGAGCGCGTGGACGCACGGCGCGACCGGAGGCTATTCGCTGAGCTGGTCGGACGCCGCGGGACGGCGCGACTCCAGCGCCGAGGGCCGCTGGGCCGGCACGCTCGGCGCTTCGCGCATGGCGGCCGTGTACGAGGTCTGGCTGCAGGCCGGCACGCCGTTTCGCGCCGCGCTCGCGCGCACATCGGGCGCCGACGACCTCGCCCTCGCGATCGGTCCGCCCGGGCCCGGCGCGTACTGGTCGCGCTACACCGCCGCCGCGGCTTCGGCGCCCGTCTCGGGCGACGTGAGCGATTCGCTCGCGTACACGCCCACCGCCACCGGATGGCATCCGCTCGTCGTCTTCCGCAGCGGCTCCGCGGACCGCTCCCACACCCAGGGCTACGTGCTGCAGATGGGCACGAGCACCACCGCCGTCGGCGACGCCGGGGCGCGGCTGTTCCTCGCGCTGCCCGGCGGAAACCCCGTGACCGCTCCCGTGCGCATCGCGTTCGGGCTCCCGCGAGCAGGAGCAGCGCGGCTGGCGATTCTCGATGTCCAGGGCCGCTGCGTGCGCACGCTCGCCGAGCGTGCGCTGCCCGCCGGGCGGGGCGGCGCCATGTGGGACCTGCGCGACGGACGCGGCGACCGGGTCCGCGCCGGGCTTTACTGGGTGCGCCTCGACACCCCGGACGGGCGGCGCACCGCACGGATGGTCCTGACCCGATAGGCCTCCCGGGGCGGCGGACGTTTCGGGGGCGGGCCTGTGGTCGCCGGGCCTGCTATGCTGCCGTGCCTGCCGCAGTCCGTCCCGAGCCGTCATCCCCGAAGGCCGCATGCGTCCCGAACCGACTTTCGAGTTTCATCTCTCCCGCGTCGCGCGCGAGCGCTGCCGTTTCGACGGCATGCTGTTCGCGCAGACCGGCCGGCTCGTGCTCGGCGACCCGGCGGCGGCCCGCCGCCTCGCGGCCGCGCTGACCCGCGCGCGCGGCGGCCAGCCCGTCGCCTC
>CAIXRL010000726.1 GCA_903921835.1 Candidatus Eiseniibacteriota bacterium
ACTGCGCGTGCACGAGCTCCATCGTGTACTCCTGCTTCATCTCGTTGATGAACGCGTGCAGCTCGCGCGGCAGGTCGCCCTCGAGCGAGAGCATCTCGAGCTTCTTGCTCGTGGGCAGCCCGTCGAACGTCGTCAGGTGGTCGTAGCGGCTGATGCAGTAGCCGAACAGGCGCAGGGCGCGGTTGAGCGCCTCGTAGTGCCAGTCCTTGGCCTCGATCAGCACTCCGTCCATGTCGAAGATCACGCCTCGGATCATGTTGGGCCTCGTGCGGGGTTGGAGCAAAGGTCCGCCGGCCCGCGTGCGCGGGTCCGCATCGGTCGGGTGGAGCGCGCTCGCGTCGGTCATCGCGCGCTCGGCTGCAGCCCGTCGAAGAACGCGCGGGCCGAATCGGGGTGGTCGGTGCAGAGGGCGAGCCCGGGGTGGGCCGCCCACGGTTCGAGCGAGTGCCAGAGCGCGTCGAAGGCTCGCCGGTGCAGCTCGGGCGAGACGACGCAGACCGCCTTGCCCCGCGCGAGCAGCGAGCCGACGAGTTCCGGCGCCCACCACGGACCGTGGAACGCGTCGAGCCAGACGCCGGCCGCGTGATCCAGCAGCGCGGACTCGGGTTCGTACTCACTGAGGCGCGCGTACACGGGCACGCGGGCCTGGACGTACGACAGCGCGTCGGGCACCGACATGTCGAAGACGAACGCGTCCCGCGCACCCGCCTCCTGCAGCGCCCGCGCCACGTTCCCCGCCATCCCGTCCGCCTTGACGTTGATCGCGAGCGGCCGCGCGGCCGCTCCCGGCAGCTCGAGGAACGCGTCCAACGTCAGCTCGCGACCCGTCGGCATGTCGTGCGAGATCACGAGCGCACCGGCGCAGTCGCGGACGTCGGTCTCGACGCCGAAGCCGGCGTCGAAGGCGCGGCGGAACGCGACCTCGAGGTTCTTCTCGGCCGACGTGGTCCACCAGCCGCGGTGGGCGAGCAGCCTCACGACCGTGCCCCCGCGCGCTGGCGGGACACCGGATGCGCCAGGAACGCCTCGAGGTCTCCGGGCGTGCCGAGGCCATGCATGCCGTTCCCGACCGCGCCCACGTCGTGGATCGCGATCCGGCTCCCCTCCTCGATGAGAAGGTTGTAGACCGGGGCCACGTAGAACTCGCCGTTCACGCGCAGGTCGCGCGCGATCATGGCGTCCGCCGCGCGCACGAAGTCGGAGCCGCGGGCGAAGTTGTAGATCCCGACGGTGGCCTCGTGCGAGATGACCTGCTTCTCGACGACCCGCTCGACTCGGCCATCCGGCCCCAGGCCGACGAACGACCACTTCGGGTCGTCGGCCGTCATCGTCATGATGAGACCGTCCACGCCGGGACGCGCCATGCTGCGGAGGTAGTCGTCGATCGGCACGTCCACGTACTGGTCGGCGTTCGCGATCATCAGCGGCTGGTCGTCGTCGACCAGGTCGCGGACCTTCAGCACCGTGCAGGCCGCGCCCGGCGTGACGCCGTCGATCGCCCGCACGACGCAACCGGGAGCCCAGGCCTCGAGCCGCGCCTGCAGACCGTATGCCTCGAGGTGGGCGCGCTGGCAGATGAACACGAACCGGTGCGGCGCCGAAGGCCTCAGGTTGTCGATGACCACCTGGATCATGGGCACCCCGTGCACCGGGATGAGCGGCTTGGGGTCGGAGTACCCGGCCACCGCGAAGCGGCTCCCCGCGCCCGCCATCGGAATCACGATGTTCAGCATGACCCGCTTCCCCTCTCGGTGCGGCCCTCAGGCCGCGGCTGTGCCCGCCAGGCCGAACACGGACGCCACGTCCGGACGGGCCTGCAGGTGTTCGTGGAGTGCGCGGCGCAGCGCCTCACCCTTCCGGTGCGCTCGCGTACCGTCGAGGATCCCGACCAGCGCGTCGGCCATGCCATCCACGTCGTCCGGCGCGAAGCACAGTCCGGGGTCCACGTTCGCCTCGAGGCAGGAGGACACGTCGCTCGAGATCGCGGGCACACCCTCCTGCTGCGCCTCGAGGATGGGCAGGCCCAGTCCTTCGTAGTAGGACGGGAACAGCAGCACCGTGGAACTGCGGTACTGCTCCGCGAGGCAGTCGTCGTCCACGTCCCGGTACCAGTTGTATTGAATGCCGGCGGCATCGAGTCGCTGGAAGAACCCGAGCGCCTTCGCGGGGGCCACACGCTCCTTCGCGACGACGATGACCCGGAACGGCCGCTGGCGACCGGCCTTCTCGAGGATCGCGGCGACGCCGTCGAGGTTCTTGCGCATGTCGAGGACGTTGACGAGCAGCACGGTGTCCGGCCGTGGATCCCCGGCCGGCCCTTCGGCGCAGTCGAAGGGAATGTGCGTGACGATCGCGAGGCCCTCGCGCTCGGGGCGGTAGAGCCGGACGAGGTCGTGGCGCGTGCTGTCGCTGATGCAGAGGATCGTGCGCGCGTGCTCGATGAAGTAGCGGTAGCCGACGTCGTGGTCGTGCGCGAAGCCGTAGATGCCGGACGAATCCGAGAACCGCAGGCACCCCGCCGCGATCAGGTTCGGCACGAGGTCATACGCGATGCCGATGCAGCCGGGCAGCGCCGGCAGGCCAAGGGCGCAGAGCCACGGATTCGTCACCACGATGGTGCCGTAGTCGGACGG
>CAIXRL010000727.1 GCA_903921835.1 Candidatus Eiseniibacteriota bacterium
ATCCACGGGTTGCTGGAACTGTTAGGGCGGTGGTTCCGGATGGCGGTGGGGGCTGGTTCATCGGGGGCAACTTCGCCGGGGTCGGTGGAATGAGACGCCACAACCTGGCACACATCCTTCCGGGGGGCGTGGTTGCCCCATGGGATCCGAACGTGGACGGGCTGGTGTTGGCGCTCGCTCTCAATGGTCGTCAGCTCTATGTGGGCGGCTCGTTTGCTGCCGTAGGTGGCATAGCGAGAGCGAACTTCGCGGCCATCGACGTAGTCACCGGCCAGGTGCTCAACTGGCGCGCGGACACCGACGCGGCGGTCTACGCGCTGGCCGTTGGGGCGGGCGGGCTGTATGTGGGCGGCGACTTCTCCATGATCGGCGGCGTGGCGCGCAATAGCGTTGCCGCAATCGACCCCGTCGTCGGCACCGTCGAGTCATGGAATCCTGATGTTGGTTTCGAGGGCACGCCCGGCCGGATCCGCGCGCTCGCTGTGGCCGGGGACACGGTCTATGTGGGTGGTGACTTCGTTAGCGTGGGCACTCAGGTTCGACACCGGATTGCGTCGATCGACGCTGTCAGCGGAGTCGCCATGAACTGGGACCTAGACGTCGAGGCCCCGCTCGACGAGATCTATGGCGACCCCTACGTCTTCGCCTTGGCCATCAGGGGAAGCTCGATCTACGTCGGCGGCCGCTTCCAGCAGATTGGTGGGGTGGATCGGCGGGGATTCGCCGAGGTGGATCGAGTTTCTGCAACCGTGTCGGACTGGAATCCCGTACCTACCGAAGAAATCACCGGTCTGGCCGTTCGGGACTCCTCGCTCTTCCTATGCGGTGGCTTCACAACGATTGCCGGCCAGAGCCGACGGTTCTGCGCCGAGCTGAACCTGCGAACTGGCCTTCCGACTGCCTTTGCTCCCCGCCCCGACGAGCCGGTGAAAGCCCTGGCGGCGTCGGTGACCGGCGTCTACGTTGGGGGGGCGTTCTTCAGCGTCGGCCAGCAGTGGCGGACCCGCAGGGGGCTCGCCGCGTTCGACCTCACGACGGGTGCCGTGAAGGACTGGGACCCCAATCCCGACGGGCTGTTCACCCAGGCCCTGATCGCCACGCATGGCAAGCTCTACGTGGGTGGGTACTTCTCCACAATCGGTGGGCAGACGCGGTATGGCCTTGCCGCGTTCGACACCTCAACTGGCATGGTTACGGACTGGAACCCGACCGCGAACAGCGTCGTCGGGTGCTTTGCTGTGGCAGGCGATACCCTGTACGTGGGCGGGTACTTCTCGACCATGGGGGGACAGCCGCGCGGGCGGCTTGCTTCCTTCGACCTGAACACCGGAGCGCTGACGAGTTGGAACCCGAACGCTGACCCCGACGTCTACGGCCTGACGGTCTCGGGGGGAACGGTCTACGTATCCGGCTTCTTCTGGAGGATCGGAGGGTACGCCCGGAAGGGGCTTGCCGCGGTTGATGCCGTATCGGGCGCGATCCTGCCGTGGGATCCTCAATCCGACAATTGGTGCTATGCGACAGCAGTTGAGGGTGACACGATATTCGTGGCCGGCTACTTCAACACGCTTGGTGGCCAGCCGCGGAGGAACCTGGCGGCTGTGGACAGGACCACCGGCCAGGCGCTCGCCTGGGTTGCCGACGCTGACAATGCTGTTGAGGCGTTTGCCTTGATCAACGACACGCTCTTCGTGGGTGGGGCATTCACCACGATTGGTGGAGAGCGACGAAGCAGCCTCGCGGCGCTGGATGCAAGGACCGGCTCAGTTCAATCGTGGAGCCCTGACCTGGGTTTGACCGCGTGGGATCTCCCGACAGGGCGTGTCGGGCTCGGGGCCCTCGCGCTCGCCGGCAACACGCTCTACTTTGGTGGCGGCTTCGGGAGTGTGGGGCTGGTGCCTGCGAGCTGCGTGGCGGCAGTCTCCTTCGGGCCGCCACCCGTGGCGCCGACCCCTCCATCATCGACGCTGGCCATGGCACCCCTCGAGCCGAATCCCGTGCGGACGAGCGCCACGATCCGTTTTGCGCTCCCTACGAGCGGGCTTGTGAGCCTGACGGTCTATGACCTACAAGGCCGGCGAGTTGCGTCGCTGCTGAGTCATGCCGCGCGGCCTGCCGGATTGAACCAGATCTCGATGCCCGCCGATGGCTGGAGGGCAGGCATCTACTTCTGCCGGCTTGAGGCCGCCGGCGCGATTGCAACGCGGAAGTTCGCAATCCTGAGATGATGGAGCGCCTCTCCCGACCTCGCTGAGCGCCTCGCGTTCTCAGTGACGCTGAGCGACAAAGCTTGCAGTGAGTGGTCCGAGATTGCGAGCTAGGAGGACGTAGCGGTCTTCACCTCATACGCCCGATACTGCAGTGCCTCCGCCAGCCGCATCGCGCTGACGCGTTCCTCGCCCGCGAGGTCCGCAATGGTCCTCGCCACGCGCAGCGCGCGGTGTACGCCGCGCGCCGACATGCCGCCGCGGTCCACGGCGTCGGCGACGAGTTGCCGCGCGGGCGCGTCGAGCGCGCAGTGTTCGGCGAGCGCGGCGTTGGCGAGCAGCGCGTTGAGCGTGCCGCGTCGCGCCTGCCGGTCACGCGCGGCCAGCACGCGTTCGCGCACCACCGCGCTTGGTTCGCCGTTCGCGGCGCGCAGCAGTTCCTCCGACGTCAGCGCCGGCACCTCAATTTGTATATCAAGTCTATCCAATATAGGACCGCTGACACGTGCGGAGTGGCGCGCAATATCACTCGGCGTACACCGGCACCCACGCCTGGGATGGCCAAGCCAGCCACATTTGCAGGGGTTCATCGCAGCAACGAGCAGCGCCCGCGCGGGGAAGCGCGCGTGACCGCTGGCGCGCGAGAGGTGCACGGCGCCGGTCTCGAGCGGCTCGCGCAGCGCGTCCAGCAGCGAGCGTGGATACTCGGACAGCTCGTCCAGGAACAGCACGCCATGGTGCGCGAGCGAGAGCTCGCCGGGCCGTGGTGGCGCTCCGCCGCCGACGAGCCCGGCGCGCGATAGTGAATGATGCGGCGCGCGAAACGGCCGGCGGCGCATGAGGCCAAGGCCGGGTGGACGCAGGCCGCTCGCCGAGTGCAGGCGCGTGACCGTGATGGCCTCCGCGGGCTCCAGCGGCGGCAGGATGCCGGGCAGGCGCCGGGCGAGCATGGATTTGCCCGCGCCGGGCGGTCCCACGAGCAGCAGGTGGTGCCCGCCCGCGGCGGCGATCTCCAGCGCGCGGCGCGCGACGCCCTGGCCACGCACGTCCGCGAGATCGTCGCCCTCGCGCGCTTCCGGCTCGGGCGGCGCGGGGCTGGCGCGCGGGAGCTGCGTCTCGCCACGCAGCCAGGCAACCACCTCGACGATGCTGGGCGCGGAGAGCACGGTGAGCCCTTCCACGAGCGCGGCCTCGGGCGCGGCGTCCGCGGCGCAGACGAGCGCGCGCG
>CAIXRL010000728.1 GCA_903921835.1 Candidatus Eiseniibacteriota bacterium
CTGCGCGGCCTCGGCTCCGGCGCGGCCGAGGCGCGCCGGGGCGCGGAAGTCGCCGATGCGATGCCGGACGACGCGTCGCTCGTGGCATGCCTGAAGGCGGCGCTGACCGAACTCGCGCGTTCGCTCCTGATGCGCGGCGAGCGCATGGCGAGGTGCACCACGTGAGGGCGGGGGAGCCGCGCTTCGGACACCATGCGCACGCGTGCCCTCGGCCGGGCGCGCGGCGGTGATGCCGAATCAGGGAAAGTCATTTGGCCCGGACGATTCATGAACCGCGAGCCGGGAGTGCGGGATGTGCTTCGCGGCGGATGACGCGCAGATCGCGCTCGCAGCCCCGCGGGCTCATGAATCGTCCGCTCTACCGCCCGTCCTCGAACACCAGCTCGTGCCGCGCCCAGTCGAACGTCACGCGCCGGTCGGCGAAGAAGCGCGGGCCGAGCACCGCGTCGCGCCGGATACCCCAGCGCCACAGCTCGCTCGCGTCCATCTCGCCGCTCCAGCCCTCGACGTGGTCACGCGCGATCGGGCCGATGGCCAGGGTGGACACCATGACCTGCGACCAGGGCGAGGCTTGCAGCATCGAGCCCTCGCCGTGGACCGTGTCCGACATCCTGCCGGGCTGTATGCCCAGCTCGTCGAACGTCTCCTTGCTCGCCCCGATGCCCGCGCCCGGCAGCCCGGTGCCGACCCAGATCGCCATGCGGCGGCCGTCGGCGATGTTCCCATAGACCATCAGTTCGTTCTCGCCCCAGCGTTCATACGGCACGCGCGATCCGTGCGCGGTCACCGGGGCGTCGGGCCGGCGCAGCTCGAGCTGCTGCCGACGAAAATCGATCGTCACCCCGAGGCGCTCCAGCACCGGCAGGCCGATCACGCCCGCGATGTCGGGGCCGCCGGGGTTCACCGCGAGACTGTAACGGTGCAGCGGCGTCACCGCCGCCGGCACGTTCTCGAACACGAAACCGCCCAGGTCGAGATTCTGCACGATCGCGTTGCGCGCGGCAGCCCGCTCGCCGCTCCACGCGACGGGGCGCTCGCCCGGCACCGCGGTCACGTGGCACGCGCGCGTCGCCGCGGGGTCGAGCAGCAGCTCGGTCGCTCCCGGGTCCACGACCATCGCCACCATCTCGCCGTTCAACTTCACGCGCACGATCGGCGCGGGCCACGCGCGCTGGAACGGAATCTCCGCCCGCCCCGGCCCCACGGGCGCCGCCCCGGGCGGCAGCGCCGCGAGCCGCTGGAGCATCTCGCGCCGCCCGCCCTCGCCCTGCGCCTCGGCCATCCCGGCCGCGGCCGCCCACTCGTGCCGCCGCAGCCGGGCGCGATAGAGATCCGAGGCCGCGCCCTCGGCGGTTCCCGCGCGCACGAGCAGGCTCTCGGCCAGGGCCTCGCGCTGCGTGCAGAGCGCGATGCGCCCCAGGCCGGCGAGCGCCTCGCGATCGTCGGCCTGCCCGGCAAGCGCCATTTGGAAGACGTGCTCGGCGTCGGCGAGGTGCGCCACGCGCAGCAGCGCCGCGCCGAGCGCGGCGAGCCGCGAGGGATCGCCGGAGCGGCCAATCGTGTCGCGCGTGGCCTCGCGCATGGTCTTCTGCGCCTCGCGCCAGCTGGCGTCGGGCGAGCCGAGCTCGGCGCTCGCGGGCGCAAAGGTGCAGGGAAGCGCGAACAGCAGGGCCAGCCCCGTGAGGCGCGGAAGCATGCGGGTCGCGCTCATGACGCCAGGAATCCGCGGGCGGTGCGCAGCAGGACCTCGGCGCCGATCCGCAGCGCGTCCTCGTCCACGTCGAAGCGCGGGTGATGGTGGTCGTGCGTGAGCCCGCGCGAGTCGTTGCGCGAGCCGATGGCGATGAACACGCCGGGTACGCGCGCGAGGAACGCGGAGAAGTCCTCGCCGCCCATGGTGCGCACGTCGTCACGCACCCCCGCCTCGCCCACGACCGCGGCCGCGGCAGCGCTCGCAAACCGGCACAGCGCGGGATCGTTCACGGTCGGCTGGTTGCCGCGCTCGTACAGCACCTCGGCTTCGCAGCCGTGCGCCTGCGCGACGCCCTGCACGACGCGCTCGAACAACCCCGGCAATCGCACCCACAGCGCGCGGTCGAAGACGCGCGTGGTGCCATTCATCCATGCCGTCCCGGGGATGATGTTGAACGCCGTCCCCGCGCGCAGCTGGGTCACGCTGACCACGACCTGCTGGAATGGATCCACGGACCGCGCCGCGATCGTCTGCAGCGCCGTCACCATGTGCGCGAGGCACACGACCGGGTCCACGCCCGCGTGCGGCATCGCGGCGTGCGCTCCCCGTCCCTTCACCGTCACGGTGAACTCGTCGACCGCCGCCATCCACGGGCCAGGCGTGACGCCGACCGTGCCCACGGGCAGGTCCTGCCACACGTGCAGGCCGAACGCGGCGTCCGGCTTCGGCTCTTCGAGCACGCGGTCGAGGATCATCGCCTCCGCGCCGCCCTTGGGTCCGCCGAGTTCCTCGGCCGGCTGGAACACCAGCACGACCTGGCCCGCCATGTCCTTCGCGCCCGCCACGAGCACGCTCGCGACCGCGAGCAGGATGCTCACGTGACAGTCGTGCCCGCACGCGTGCATGCGCCCCGGCGTCTGCGAGCGGTAGGGCGCGTCGTTCTCCTCCTCGATCGGCAACGCGTCCATGTCGGCGCGCAGGAGCGCGGTTCTGCCGGGCCGGCCGCCGCGGACCACGGCCACGACGCCTGTGCGCCCAACGCCGGTTCGCGGCGCCAGCCCGAGCGCGCGCAATCGCGCGGCGACGATGCCGGCCGTGCGCACTTCCTCGAAGCCGATCTCGGGATGCTGGTGCAGGTCGCGCCGGACCGCGACGAGTTCGTCGGCGGCTGCGCCTGCGAAGTTGGGCGTGGCGATGGACATGGCGGGCGCCTCGGGACGGGGTGTGTGGATGGCCGGGAGGCATCTTCAGGGGGCCGCCGACCGCGCGTCAACCAGCGCGAAGGCCCGGTCGCGCGGGGCGCGCCGGGCCTTCGACGGGGCTGCGGTCGGGCGGCTACTTCTGCAGCAGCTTGCGCCGTTCGACTTCCTTCTTGAGCACGTCCTTGTTGAGCACCACGAACTCGACGCGGCGGTTCTTCGCCATGTTGAGCGTGTTGGTGTTCGGGGCCACCGGCACGCTCGCACCGTACCCCTTCGGCGTGAGCTGGTCCGCGGCGATGCCGGGGAACTTCTGCAGCAGGTAGGTCCGCACCGACCCCGCGCGCGCCTCGGAGAGCGTCTGGTTCCTCGCCGCCGATCCGCGCGAATCGGTGTGCCCCCCGATTTCGATCTTCAGCTGCGGCCACTTGAGCAGGATCGGGCCGACCTGGTCGAGGATCGGGGACGACTCGGGCAGCAGGTCCGCCTTGGCCGTCTCGAAGTTGACGCCCTGGAGCCGGATCATGCCCGTGTCGAGCATCTCCGTCTCCTTTTCCGTCACCTCGATCGGGCAGCCGCTCGCGTCCACCCGCGCTCCGGCGGGTGTGTTGGGGCACAGGTCGATGCCGTCCCAGACGCCGTCGCCGTCGGAGTCGATCGGGCAGCCCCTGGCGTCCACGGTCGCGCCCTTCGGCGTGTTGGGGCACTGGTCGATGCCGTCCCAGACGCCGTCCCCGTCGGTGTCGATCGGGCAGCCCTTCGCGTCCACGGTCGCGCCCTTCGGCGTGTCCGGGCACTGGTCGATGCCGTCCCAGACGCCGTCGCCGTCGGAATCGGTCGGGCAGCCCTTCGCGTTCACGGTCGCGCCCTTCGGCGTGTTGGGGCACTGGTCGATGCCATCCCACACACCGTCGCCATCGGAGTCGTGCGGACAACCCGTGGCGTCCACGGCGGCGGCGGCCGGCGTGGCCGGGCACTTGTCCTTCCTGTCGGGCACGCCGTCCGCGTCGGTGTCGACCGGCTTGCCGCCCCACGCGAAGTTCAGTCCTGCCCAGTACTGCTGCTCATTGGTGTTCATCCTGGTCATGTTCTTCTTGGGCAGGTCGATCGAGTTGCGGGCTTCGAAGCGCAGCCCGACGTGGTCGCCGAACCACGTGTTCCAGCCCAGCGCCTGCTCGAACGTCATGTAGTCGAGGCGAGCGTCCTCGCTCGTGGTGCGGTACGACCAGCCATAGCCGGCGGCGAGATACGGCGCGCCGATCCGCCAGTGGAAGGGCGAGTACATCAGGTTGCCGGAGGCCATTCGAATACCCGACTGCATCGGGCCCGCGGTCTCCTTGGGTGGCGAATACGCTCCGGCGAGTTCGAGTCCCCAGCCGCAGCCGAACTGGTGGCCGAGCCGGGCGCCGAAGCCGGCGGCAGCCGCGCGCGAGTCGGCGGGGAACTCGATGTGCTTCGACATCCGCACCCAGCCCACGACCGGCGTGAACCAGGAGTGGCTTCCCTGGGGCTCGGCGTTCGCGAGGCTCGCGGTGAGCGCGAGGGCGGCAATCAGCGGGATCAGCGCGAAGCGAGAGCGCATGTGTGGCACCTCCGGGATGGGGACGTGCTCGGATGCGGGATGTCGTGCGAGGTGTTCCGAGGGAACCGAACCCCGGGGACGATAGGTCCCGCGGCCCCCCCGGGCAAATGCCGGACGCCCCCGACCCGGCCGTGCGGCGCTCCCGGCGACTGTTCATCCGGCGAGAACCACCGTTCGCCGCATCCATCTCGCGCCCCGGGAGGGCCTGCGTCACCTTTCCCCGTGGCGGCGCGATGCGCCGACCGGAGGAGGCCGACCGATGGACGCGTTGAGGATCGAAGGGGCGCGCAAGCGCTTTGGCGCCACCGCGGCGCTCGAGGGGCTGACGATGGAGCTGCGCGCCGGCGAGATGCTGGCACTGCTCGGGCCCAATGGCGCCGGCAAGACGACGCTGATTCGCGCGCTCGCCGGGCGCGTGCGGCTCGACGGCGGCGCCGTCACGCTGTTCGGGCGCACGCTCGCACCGGCCGATCCGCGGCCCGAGCTGGGCGTGGTGCCGCAGGAGCTCGCGCTCTACCCGCTGCTCACCGCGCGCGAGAACCTCGAGGTGTTCGGTACGCTGCAGGGCGTGCCGGCCCCGCGGTTGCGCGAGCGCACGCGCTGGGCGCTGGAATGGACGGGGCTCGCCGAGCGCCCGCGCGACCCCGTGAAGAGCTTCTCGGGCGGCATGAAGCGCCGGCTCAACCTCGCCTGCGGCATCCTGCACGAACCGAAGGTCGTGCTGCTCGACGAGCCCACCGTGGGCGTGGACCCGCAGAGCCGCGAGAAGATCTACGAGATGCTCGCCGGCCTGCGCGCCGCCGGAGCCTCCGTGCTGGTGACCACGCACTACCTGGAAGAGGCCGAGGCGCGCTGCGAGCGCATCTACGA
>CAIXRL010000729.1 GCA_903921835.1 Candidatus Eiseniibacteriota bacterium
CCCGGCGTACACGCCCCCAGCGCCAGGGCCAGCGCGGCGAGGGCCGCGGACCACCGCATCACCCGGCCACCACGCGCCGGCTCTGGTTGCCCGATGGCGGCGGTCGCCAGGCGACTGAGCTTCCCCGCGAACCCGAAGCCCCCGGCGAGAACGGTCCCACGACCCGCCGGGGGGGCGTGAGTCGTCGCCGCAGCGAGTGCGCTGCGTGGCTCCGCAGTTACGATGGGGCGGTTCGCTGGCATGGACGCCTCCTGGGCCCGGGCCGGCGAAGATCGCCACACCGGGCTCACGAAACATAGTGCGGCCCGCCTCGATGAGCCACCGGGCGCACCCTGCGGCTTGATGCCTGCCCCGCCCGTCATGCACAATCATGTCATGGTCCCCCGAACCATACCCTCGTGCCGATCCTGCGACGTGCGCCACCGCGGGCTGCTATGCCCTCGGTGCACGGAGGCCGCGGAGCGTTTCAGCCGCGACCTCGTCGTTCATGCGTTCCGGCGCGGCGAGACGCTGTTTCACTCCGGCGAACCGGCCCACAGCGTGTACGTGATCCGTTCCGGGCGCGTGCGCGTGTTCACCCGCTGGCATGACGGCGACGAACAGGTGCTCCGGCTGCTGGGCCCCGGGGAGATCCTCGGCTACCGGCCCGTGCTGGCGGGCGAGAACTACAACGCCAGCGCCGAGGCGGTTGTGGACTCGGCCGTCTGCATCCTGCCGGCCGAGAAGGTGCGCAGGATGCTGCGGGAGGATCCCGACCTCGCCATGCGCATGCTGGGGAGGCTGGCGCGGGACCTGCGGGTCTCCGAGGACCTGATGATGGAGCTGATCCACCGGCCCGTGAGCCAGCGCGTCGCGCGCCTCCTGCTCGCGCTGCTCGGGGGGGGCGCTTCCGCCGGTCCGGGCATGGTGATCTCGGCGCGCGAGATGACGCGCCGGGACATGGCACGCATGGTTGGCACGACGCCGGAGACGATCTCGCGCGTCCTGCGGCGCCTCGACCAGCGAAGCGTCCTGAAGGTGACGCGCGACTGCGTGCGCGTGCGGGACCTGGATCTGCTTCACCGCGCCGCGGGGGAGCACAACCCGGGGACTTGACCGCGATCAAGTTGCGACTTGACCCCCGTCATGGCCGTGCATCCTGCACGGACCCACACTCCGTAAAGTTGGTCGTCCCTCGATCTACCGCAACGGTGTTTGTGGAGGTGCGCATGAAGCTTCGCGTGATGTGTGTGTCGTTCATCGCAGCCGCCTGCTGGGCGAGCTCCGTGTTTGCGGGCGCTCCCCTGCCCGGCAGCTATCAGTCCAGCGACCTTCCCGGCGGCACGATCAGCCCCGGGCTCTACACCGAAGGCTGGGCCCCGGGCGGCGGCGCCCTGCTGGCCGGCACGACGCAGAACTGCGGATCCTGGAACGGGTCCTCGCTCGGCGCGGAGTGGCGCTACACGTGCGGCACGATGATCTCCAGCGGTGCGGTCGTCTACGACGGCGTCATCGCCGGCAATGGCAATCGCGTGGTGGCCTGTACGTACACGGGCGGGATCTTCTGGCTGAGCGGAACGGGCCCGTGGGGCAACGGCGACGCCCAGTACCCCGGGCACTTCGATACGTACGTCGAGTACGAGTCGGTGCAGTACGTCGGCGGGGTCCCCATCGCGGCGACCACGACGGTCGTGTCGTCGGCACACTTCGACGCCTACCCGACGGCGTGTCTCGCCTTCGGGATCGCGGGCGGCTCGCGGATCGGCACGACGGCGCTCGGCAACACCATGCCGTCCAACTACCCCGCCATGCTCGACCCGGCCTGCTCTGCCACGATGGTGAACGGCGCCTGGTGGACCATGAACTCGCTGACGATCACCATCAACGCCTCGTGCGCGACGCCCACGCAGCACGCCACCTGGGGTGCGCTCAAGGCGATCTATCGGTAGCGGGCGATCCCGCCCCGCAGGGAATCACTCATGACCGGCGGCCGCCTCCCTTCGCGGGGGCGGCCGTCGCGCTGCCTTGGGCGGCGCCACTCGTCGCGGGTGCGCTGCGGTCCGGCGCTGATGTGCCCCCGGACCGCGGCGCCCCGGATGGCCGGCAACGAGCCGGCGGCCCCGCCGACTGGACAGCCCGCCCCCATTGTCATTTAGTGCAGGGTCCGGATGTCCCTCCGCACGATTGGCCGATCGCGGCCGCGAGCAGCGCCCAGGAGAACCCGAGACTGCCATGTCCGAGCCCGACACCCCCGAAGCGGAGGGCGCGAGCCCCGATCGCGAGGACTTCGTTCGCGAGATCGTGAAGGCCGACGTCGCGAGCGGCGCCGTTCGCAACGTGGTGACCCGGTTCCCGCCCGAGCCGAACGGCTACCTGCACGTCGGTCACGCCACGTCGATCGTCCTGAACTTCGGCATCGCGCGGCAGTTCGACGGCCAGTGCAACCTGCGCATGGACGACACGAACCCGGCGAAGGAGGAGGTCGAGTACGAGGAGTCCATCGTCACCGACGTGAAGTGGCTCATCGCCGGCTGGGCCGATCACTGCCTGGGGCTCAAGCCGCGCGGAGCGGTTTCGGCGTCGGCGGCAGGTGACTACCACATGCCCGCGGCGCTGGACGGCGCCGAGGGCCTCGAGCCCTTCCGCGCCTCCGACTACTTCGAGGCGTTGCACGCCTACGCCGTGCGCCTGATCGGGAAGGGCGTCGCGTACGTCTGCGACCACACGGCGGACGAGGTGGACCGCATGCGCGGTGCGCCGGGCGAAAAGGGCGAGGAGAGCCACTGGCGCTACCGGCCCGTCGCGGAGAACCTCGACCTGTTTGCACGCATGACCGCGGGCGAGTTCCCCGACGGCGCGCGCACGCTGCGGGCGCGGATCGACATGGCCTCCGACAACGTCTGGCTGCGCGACCCCCTGCTCTATCGCATCCGGCACGCCGAGCACCACAACACCGGCGCGAGCTGGTGCGTCTATCCGCTGTACGACTTCGCGCATGGCCTGTCCGACTACATCGAGGGCATCACGCACAGCATCTGCACGATGGAGTTCGTCCCCCACCGCGCGCTCTACGACTGGATCCTCGCGGCCCTCGACCTGCCGCGCCGCCTGCCGCACCAGTACGAGTTCGCGCGACGCAACGTCACGCACACTGTGGTGAGCAAGCGCAAGCTCCTGCGCCTCGTGAACGAGGATCGCGTGAGCGGCTGGGACGATCCGCGCATGCCCACGATCAGCGGCATGCGCCGGCGCGGCTATCCGGCCGCCGCACTGCGCGACTTCGCGACGCGCATCGGCGTCGGCAAGCGTGAGAACCGCGCGGAGTTCGGGCTGCTCGAACATTGCGTCCGCGAGAACCTCAACCATTCTTCACTGCGTCGCATGGCGGTGCTGCGTCCGATCAAGGTCGTGCTCGAGAACTACCCCGAGGGCCAGGTCGAGCACTTTGCGCTGGCGAACAATCCCGAGGACGCTGGCGCCGGGACGCGCGAGGTCCCCTTCTCGCGCGAACTCTGGATCGAATCCGAGGACTTCCAGGAAGTGCCGCCGCCGAAGTTCTACCGTCTCCACCCGGGCAACGAAGTGCGCCTGCGCGGCGCCTACCTGGTGCGCTGCACGGGCGTCACGAGGGATCCCGCGACCGGCGCCGTGGTCGAGGTGCGCGCGACGTACGATCCCGAGACGCGCAGCGGGAACGCACCGGACGGGCGCAAGGTGAAGGCGACGATCCACTGGGTGTCCGCTGCGCACGCGGTCGAGGCGGAGGTCCGCCTCTACGACACCCTGTTCAGCGCCGAGGATCCGGAGGATCTGCCGGACGGCGGCGACTTCACCGGGACGCTGAATCCGGCTTCGCTCGAGATCGTTCGCAACTGCCGGCTGGAGCCCGCGCTGGGCGATGCGCGTCCAGGCCAGGCGCTCCAGTTCGAGCGCGTGGGCTACTTCGTGGCGGACGACCGGGAGTCGCGCGCCGTATCGCTGGTGTTCAATCGCACGGTGACGCTGAAGGACGCCTGGGCACGGATCGAGAAGAAGCAGGGCAGGTAGGCGCCCGGGCGGCCGGCGGGCATCCCTCCCGGAGTGGACATCGGCGTTCGTGAGTCACTCACGGGGCTCGATCGTGCCTTGCGTGCGGGTGTATCCTTGTCGCTACGGAAGGTCGCGCGGTGCGGTCGGCGTCGGGTTTCGGGGGAAACCGGCGATGGATCGGCCGCGCGATCGTCCATCCAGACGGCGCCTCGGGCGTAGTCTCCCCACGCATTCGGTCTTCGACCGCTGCGGATGCGTCCCGGCCTGTCCCCCGCGACTCAGGTGGAGGCGAACGTGCCGAACGAACGCTCTGCCCGCGCGCGACGATGAGCGCCGCGTCCCCCGAGAGCGTGTCCGCGCCGGCCTGCCACGTCCCGCCCCGCGCGGGCATTCGGCCGCCCCCAGGCCTGGCCTCGACCGGTTCGCGCACGTGACGAATCATTTGGCTATGCACCGGGGCGGCGGGTGGTGTATCAGAGTGACTGTGAGCGGGCCCCTTCCCCCGCTCGCATGGAGCCCTGGCAAGCACCCATGACCCCGCGGGGCGGCCGCTCGACGGCCCGCTGCCGTGCATTCGGGCATTTCCCTGGCGTGTCCCGGCTCGAACGAAAGGAATCGTCTCATGCGCAAGCCCACTGCCTACGCGCTCGTGGTCGCAGTGCTGGTGCTGTTCGTCAGCTCGGCGATCCTCTGGCAGAAGTACAGCACCGCATCGACCGACTACACCGCGATGAAACTCTCGCAGGATGCCGCGCAGGCGCGCTACGGCGAGGCTTTGAACGCCATCGCCGAGATCCAGGACAGCCTCGCCACCCTCGGCGGCGGGGACGCGACGCGCCCCCTCCTTCCGGGTTCTCCCGCCGCAGAGCGCGGCCTGTCCCTGCTCAAGGGCCGCGAGGCGCTCGATCGCATCGCGCTGATCAAGGCGGGCATCCAGCGCACGAAGCAGCGCATCGCCGAACTCGAGCGGCGGGTTCACCTGGGCGGTGTCAAGCTCGCGGGACTCGAGCACGTGATCAGGAACCTCAAGGCGGGCGTCGCGCAGCGGGAAGCCGTGATCGCCACGCTCACCGGCCGTGTGGACTCGCTGAAGACGCAGGTCGTGGACCTTGGCACGCAGGTCGCGCAGACGCACGGCACGATTGCGGACCAGGCGCAGACCATCGAGCGCCAGCGGCACGAGATGGGCACCGTCCTGTACGTCATCGGAGATCGCAGTACGCTGACCCGGCAGGGGCTCGTGGTCGAGAACGGCGGCCTGCTCGGCTTCGGCAAGACGCTGCAGCCCTCCGGCACGGTGCACGACAGCCTCTTCACCGCGATCGACACGGACGCCGAGAGTATCATCCCGATCCCGGCGGCAAGGGCGCGCGTGATCAGCGGCCAGCCCACGTCGAGCTACTCGCTGCTGCCCGCGGGCAAGACCCTCGAACTGCACATCCTGGACGCGAAGGCGTTTCGGACCGTCAAGCGCGTGGTGATCGTCAAGCAGTCCTGAGCGCGGCGGCGGCGCGCGTTTCAGAGGATGCGGAACTCCACCCCCTGCTCCTCGAGGAACGCGCGCGCGCCGGACCCGCGCAGGCAGGCCAGTGTCGAGAGCGTGCCCGCCTCGACGCACGTGGGCGCGAGCACCGTGATGGAACGCGGCGCGTCCTCAACGGGCCAGCCCGTGCGCGGATCCAGGATGTGACCCAGGCGCCGCCCCTGCCAGGTCACGAAGCGGCGGGCGTCCCCGCTCGTCGCCAGAGCGCCACGCGTCAGGTCCACGCGATAGAGCGAGGCCTCGCCCGTGCGCCCGGGATCGTCCACCCCGACTGCCCACGCTCGTTCATCGCGGCGTGGGCCGCTGGCGAACAGGTCACCGCCGAAGTTGACCAGAAACGACTTGCGCGTCCGCGCCGCGACGAGTGCGGCGGCGCGGTCTACCGCGTACTCCTTGCCGAGCCCGCCCAGGTCGATCTCCATCCCCGCGGGCAGCGTGAGCACCGGGCGCTCCCAGCTCAGGTGGTGCCAGCCAACGTGCTCGAGGACCCGGGCGAGTTCCCCGGGCTCCGGGACGCGATCGCCGCCATCGAAGGCCCACACACGACGCAGCACGCCCGATGTGATGTCGAAGAGGCCGCCGGACATCCCGTGGCACAGCGCCGCGTAGTCGAGCAGGCCGGCGCTCTCGTCGTCCAGCGTGACCGGTGCGCCGGCCGCGTGGTGGATCGTGTGCACCACGCCATCGGGCCGGTAGCGGCTGAACTTGTGCTCGATGCGCAGGGCCTCGCGCTCGACGAGCCGGCCCAGCGCGGCCGCCTGCGCACGGTCGTCGGTGTCCACGAGCAGCTCACACGGGCTGGCCATGGCGTTGAAGCGCGCGACGAAATAGTCGTCGACACGCTTCACCACAAGCCCGCCCGTGCGCGACGTTCCGGGCACGGCAGGCCTCAGAACTGGACCGAGTACCCGGCAACCAGCGTGAACGTGTCCAATGGGGGGAAGAGGTCCACGCCCTGCTGGGCGCCGATCGCGCCCGCCGGATGGCCGTCGCCCCACTGGCGCATGTACTCGCCACGCACGGTGAACTCGCCCGGGGACTTCGGCACCGGGCAGCCATACATGAGCCCGAGCGATACCGAATGGAGCGGCCCCAGGCGGAAATCGCTCGACGCGTACTTCGGCGGGGGCTCGCCATCCCGAATGCCAAAGGTGAAGAAGTCCGCCGGCGTCTGCGTGTAGAACCGCAGGTGCGGCTGGAGCCAGTCATGCTCAGGCAGATCGGTACGGTACTTGATGTCCACCGTGTGCGACTTCACACCCCAATCGTCCCAGTAGTAGCGATAGGTCGTGTACAGCACGTCGTCCTGGAGGTGGTACACCGAACTGGCGAGCACGTCCGTGCGATTGCGACGGGCGGGGCGGTTCTCCGTGCGCTCGCGACCCGCCAGCGGGACGCCGAGCGAGTCGGGAGTGTTCAGGACCGAGACGACGCTCAGGATCTTGTACGGCTCGGTCAGGTAGCCCTCCTCGTGCACGCGTTCGCCGTTGAGCCCGAACAGCCAGCGGCGCGTCAGCACACGGGAGATCCCGATCATGGCGTCCGTCACGGTCTTCCTGTCGTGTCCGGTGGTGAGAATGCGGTGCGCGGTCACTGGCTCGAGACCCATGGGCGTCCCTCCCATCGGAAAGACCTCGTCATGATTGACTCCGCCCCCGAGCGACACCGTCGAGAGATGGTGATCGAGGTCCAGCGAGCCCTGGCCGTGCCAGCCCACCGAGCCGTAGTCGCGCTCGCGCGAGACGTGTCCGCCGCTGCTGAGAGTGAAGAGCCCGATCGGTAACACCCAGTCCAGCTCCAGGGCCTTGCGGAAATCGTGGAACGGCTTCGTCGGAACCGTGTTCACCGTGCTCGTCGACGCGTTGCCGGACGAGGAGGTCGTCGTGACCACCTGGCTGGTGGGCTGCGCACCGCTCGGCGAGGCGCCGGTCATCACATCGAGCGTCCCCTCCGCGGAGAGCGACTGGCCGTCGGCGAACAGCCGCGAGATGCGAGCCACGGGCTCGAAGATGCTCGTGCGCGCCTTCTCGGTGTAGCCCAGCCCGGTCGCGTCGAACTGCCACGCGGGCGTCGCCGATTCGGCGTGCGCCATCACGGGGGCGCCGGTCGCCAGCAGCACGCACGCTGCGGCGCGCAGGCGCGCCCGGAGCGACGGCGCGGGGGTCGGGGCGCTCAGTTGCATCCGCATCCCCCGCCGCCGACGGACTGCCCGCCCATCGAGCCCTCCTTGCTGAAGTAGACGTGATCGTCGAGCGCCATGTGCATCGGCAGCGGGTTGAAGCTCATCTTCCTCTCGGAGAGCAGGTCCCGGTCCCAGGGTTTGACCGACATCGCGGCGCAGCCCGGGAGGGTCGTGAGCGCGCCCAGCAACAGCGCCGCGGCGGCGAGGCGGACGACGGGGCGAACGGTCATGGGCGCAGTGCTGTCTGAATGAGCGTTTCAAACGCCGTGGTTCTCGCGAGCTCGAAGCCGATGTGGGTCGAGAGGATCCTGCCGTCCCGACCCACGAGGACCGTGGTCGGCATGCCCTCGACATGATAGGCACTGGCGGTCCCGCCCGAGGGGTCGTAGGCGATGGTGAAGGGCGCAGGGACCTCCGCGAGGAACGACTCCGCGGCTTCACGCGTCCTGTCGAGGTTGACCGCGACGACGACCAGGCCCTGCTCCGCATACTTCTGATGCATCGCCGCCAGCCACGGGAAGGAGTGGTGACACGGGCCGCACCAGGACGCCCAGAAATCCACAAGGACGACCTTGCCGCGCAGTGAATCGAGCGACACAGTGGCGTTCCCGGTGTGCAGCGTGAACGGCGGCGCCTGCCTGGGCGCGCGCTCGGCGGCCGCCAGCGGGCTGGCGAGGGCGCAGAGCATCAGGACGGGCGTCAGGCGCGCCAGCATGCGCCGGGGCGTCGAGTTCGACATGGCGGGCCTGCTTCGATCGAGGGTCATGTGAACAGCGTGTGGCAACACGCACATGGAACTGTCAGAGAGCTGCCAAGATTCGTGGACGGAGCGACGGGCGAAAGCGCGGAATGCAATGGCAGGGTTGCGCACACAGGTGTTACGCGGCGCCTGGCGCGACGCGGGGCCATCGTCCCGGTGACGGCGTCCGGTCCAAGGCAACGCACACCGTACACCGCAGTCGGGGTGTGGTTCCACGGCGGCGCGGCGATTGCCCGCCCGCCTCGGCCGGTAGTAGCGTGCAGGCATCCGCGCCCCGGCGCGCCCAGGCTCGAGAACTCCCCGCGGGAGGTTTCCATGCAGCACAGGCCCGACGTGCTTTTCATCGCGCTCGCCATGGCGTGCGCCGCGGGCATCACCGCCGGCGCCCAGGGCGCGGCCGGTCCGCCGTCCATCCGGCAGTTCCTCGAGATCCGTGTGCCCGGCGCGCCCGCGGTGCTGCCCGACGGGTCGCTCCTCGTGCGCGACTGGCCGGATGGCGTGTTCCAGCTTTACCGCGTGACCCCGCGGGTGGCGGCCGGCGGTCCCTCCTACAAACCGGGCGAGGCGACGTTCACGCGCCTGACGAACTACCCCGACGGCCTCGCGGGCTTCACCGTCTCGCGCGACGGCCGCTGGGTCGTGCTCGCACACGCCGTGGGCGGCAACGAGAACACGCAGCTATCGTTGCTCGATCTCCAGGCGCCCGCGGGTGGCCCGACGCTTCCCGTGCTCGAGAACCCGAAGGTGCAGGCCGCGGTCAACCTCTGGCTGCGGGACGACTCGGGCTTCCTGTACACGGCCAACGACGAAAGCCCCTCCGACTTCCATCTCTACCGTTACGACCTCGCGACGCGGAAGGCGACGCGCCTGCTTGGCGAGGAGGGCGCGTGGCAGGCGCAGGACGTGACGGCCGACGGCTCGCGCGTGCTCGTGGAGAAGTCGTCCTCGGCGTCCGATTCCCGCTGCTTCGAGCTCGCCGGCGCCACGGGCAGGCTGACCGAGATCACGCTCAGGCCGGAAGGCTCGACGGCGGCATGCACGGCCGTCGGCTACCTGCCGGGTGAACGCGCGGTGCTGATGACCTCCGACTGGAGGGACGGAGTCTCCCGCCTCTACCAGCGCGACCTGGCCTCCGGCAGGGTTCGCGAGCCCCTGCCCGCGCTGGGCACCTTCGAGCTGGACGGCGCCGGGATGAGCGAGCATCGCGAACTGCTCGAGGTGACGACCAACGAAGACGGCTACGGCGCGATCCGCGTCTACACCCTGCCGGGATTCACCCCGGTCCCCGCGCCGCCCATGGAGCGCGGGGTCGCAACCGTCGCCAGCTTCGCGGGCCGCACGCTGGTCTACCAGGTCTCCAACGCGCGCACGCCGCGCACGTCGTACGCCACGACGTGGCCCGCGGGCAAGGCGGCCGCAGCGCCCGTGACGGGTCAGCTGACGTGGGTCGAGGACCAGGGCGTCGACCTGGCGTCGTTCCCGCTGCCGGAGCTGATCCGCTACCCGGCGTTCGACGGGCGCGCGATCCCGGCGTTCCTGTACCTGCCGCCGGGTGTCGCGAAGGGAGCGCCGATTCCGTTCGTGATCAACTATCACGGTGGGCCCGAGGGCCAGAACCGGCCCGAGTTCAGCGCGACCATGCAGTACCTGATCGCGCGCGGCTACGGTGTCCTGATGCCGAACGTGCGCGGGAGCACGGGCTACGGCCGCGCGTACCAGATGCTCGACGACTACACGAAGCGCTGGGACTCGGTGCGCGACGGGGTGGACGCCGCGGAGTGGCTGGTGAGGAACGGCTACTCGGCCCCCGGCAGGATCGCGACGTACGGCGGCTCCTATGGCGGCTTCATGTCCGTGGCGTGCGTGGTCGAGGACCAGGAGCGTGTGGACCGCGGCGGGCGCAGGGAGCGTCTGTTCGGCGCCTGCGTGGACGTGGTGGGCATCGTGAACCTGAGGAGCTTTCTCGAGAAGACCAGCGGCTACCGCCGCAAGCTGCGGGAGGCCGAGTACGGACCGCTCGCGGATTCGACCTTTCTCGCGAGCGTCTCCAGCATCCACCGTGTGGACGAGATCCAGGTGCCGGTGTTCATCGCGCACGGCTTCAACGACCCGCGCGTGCCGGTCGAGGAGGCGATGCAGCTCGCGATCGCGCTCAAGGACAGGGGCCGCAACCCTCGCGTCTTCCTCGCTCCCGACGAGGGGCACGGCTTCGCGAAGCTCGACAACCGGATCTATTTCTACGAGCGCATGGCGAGCTTTCTCGCGGAAACGATCGGCAGGTGAGCGCACCCCGGGAACTCCCGCAGGATCCGGGCGGGGCCGCGTCCGCGCCTTCCCCGGTCGTCGTCCGCGTGCAGCGTCTGCCCCACGGCGCCGACCTGCCCCTGCCCGCCTACGAGACCGCGGGCGCCGCGGGAATGGATCTGCGCGCGGCCGTGGCGGAAACGCTCACGCTCGCGCCCGGCGCGATCGTGAGCGTCCCGACGGGCCTCGCGATCGAGGTCCCTCCCGGCTTCGAGGTGCAACTGCGACCCCGCTCCGGCCTCGCGGCGCGCCACGGCGTGACGCTCGCGAACAGCCCCGCGACGATCGATTCGGACTACCGTGGCGAGCTGCTCGTGGCCCTGATCCACCACGGGCACGAGCCGCTCCGGATTGAGCGCGGCATGCGCATCGCCCAGATGGTTCTGGCGCGCGTTCCGCGAATCGCGTGGGAGCCCGTGGAGACGCTCGCACCCAGCAGGCGGGGCGCGGGCGGCTTCGGGCACACGGGCTCGGCCTGACGTGGCGGGACGCGGGGCGCGCGACGCGCACCGATTGCGGGCTGTCGTCATCATAGTGTGGGTCCCGTCCCAGCAGAGCCCGGGCCGGACGGTCAACGGGAAGCGCCGGCTCCGGGAGCCCATCGCTGCGTCCCGTTGGGCTTGGACTGTGGACGCGGAGTCTCACGTGTTTCCACGCTTCGACCTGGAGGTGGGTATGTCGTCGGTTCGTCGGGTGCAGTACTTCTACGCCACGGTGCGGGGTGCGCCGGACGAGGCGTTCGAGATTCTCGGCCATCTCGCCGGGCTGGGCGTGAACCTGCTCGCGCTGAACACCATGCCCCTGGGGCCGGACGCGATGCAGCTGACGCTCTTCCCCGCGGACGCGCCCAAACTGCAGGACGCGGCGAAAGCGGCGGGCATGGTGCTCGAGGGACCGCACAGCGCTCTGCTCGTGCAGGGCGATGACGAACTGGGCGCACTGGCCAGGCTGCACAGCCAGCTGCACAACGCCGGCGTTCAGGTTTACGCATCGAGCGCGGTAACCGATGGCCGTGGCTTCTACGGCACGGTGCTCTACATGCGTCCGCAGGATGCCGACCGCGCGGCGGGCGTGCTCACGGCCTGAGGCGGCGACGACGGCGGACACGACACGGCCCGGCGGGCAGCCCGCCGGGCCGCGTCGCATGCCGCGAGAGGGCTCATGAATCGTCCACGCGAGGATCAGCTCGCGCGCTTGAGACCGATGTGGTCGCGGAACTCCTTCTCGACCCTGTCCGGGTCGCTCGCGTTCAGGAGCACCATCTTGCGCAGGTGGTCGTAGCTCTCGAGCGGCATCTCGGTGAACTCGATTCCCATGCCGTCCTCGTCAGAGGAGACGATGCGCGCCTGCACCGTGATATGGAGCGCCTTCGCGTCGTCCTCG
The DNA here is from genome assembly GCA_903921835.1 of Candidatus Eiseniibacteriota bacterium. Lineage (GTDB taxonomy): Bacteria > Eisenbacteria > RBG-16-71-46 > RBG-16-71-46 > RBG-16-71-46 > CAIXRL01. The sequence continues at coordinate 12,181 of CAIXRL010000729.1, forward strand.
GTGAAGAGCATCAGGCAGTGCACCTCGCCCGCGGGCAGCGCCTCGAACGTCGTTGCATGGCAGCCGCGCAGGCTCAGCGTATCGACTTCGACGGTGACGATTTCGCGCTTGCCGTCCTTGAACGTGCCCCAGATGTGCACCGGGACGCGGGTGAACTCGCGCCTGCTGGAATAGTCGATCATGCCCGAACCCCCTCGAACTGCACGCGCACTGGAACGCCGGCGGCGCCCGTGCCGCTTCACCCGGGTTTTCGGATCGTTCGAGGCGCGTCTTGAGCCTCTCGCCGGGCCAGGGGTTCCGGAGCGCGGAACGTGGCTGCGCTTCGAGAGCCTCCACTGACGCGCCGACAGCGCCCGCCTGAATGTCCTTCCCATGGCCACGCCGGCCGTCCACCTGGCCGTGGGAAGGACATTGTCTTCAGTCCCAACGTCTTGGCGGCTCTCGAGCGAGGGTGTACGCTGTCACTGGATCGTTCCGATTCGGCTCGAGCCTGCCGCCATCGCAAAACCTCCCGAATGAAGAGGCCGCCCATGAGGCCGCAGCACCTGCCCCGCTCCCTCGCCCGGATTCTCCCGCTCCTGGTGCTCCTGCTTGCGGCACCGAATCCAGTCCTCGGCCAGGCGGCGATTCCCGGCCCGACGACGGACCTGGCTCCCGAGGCGCGCGCGAAACTCGCGCATGCCGCCGTGGACTCGCGACTTGCCCCCTGGCAGCGTGATCTCATGCTCCGCATGGCTCGCACGGGCACGGCTTCCACACCCGGTTCTCCAACGGCCGACCTTCGCGCTGCCCGGCCCTCGCGAACATCGGGCGCTGCGGACGGTGCGTGGAGTCAACTGGGGGTGCCTGCACGGGAGGGCCAGAGCGCGATCTACGACCCGGGGCGCAACCGCATGGTCGTGTTCGGGGGCTACTCCGACTACCCGAGCGGCTCCTACCTCAACGACGTCTGGGCGCTGTCGCTGGCGGGCACGCCGGCCTGGACGCAACTCGCTCCCTCGGGCACCCCGCCGAGCGCGCGGGAGATCCACACCGCGATCTACGACCCGGTGCGCGACCGCATGGTGGTGTTCGGGGGCTACTCGGGCTCCGGCTGCCTCAACGACGTCTGGGCGCTGTCGCTGGCAGGCACGCCGGCCTGGACGCAACTGCCTCCCTCGGGCACCCCGCCGAGCGCACGGGAGGGCCAGAGCGCGATCTACGACCCGGTGCGCGACCGCATGGTGGTGTTGGGGGGCTACTCGGGCGACAGCTTCATCAACGACGTCTGGGCGCTGTCACTGGCAGGCGCGCCGGCCTGGACGCAACTCGCCCCCCCGGGCACACCGCCGAGCGCACGGGCCGGCCACGCCGCGATCTACGATCCGGTGCGCGACCGCATGGTGGTGTTCGGGGGCTACGGCGACAGCCTCCTCAACGACGTCTGGGCTCTGTCGCTGGCAGGCACGCCGGGCTGGACGCAACTCGCTCCCTCGGGCACCCCGCC
>CAIXRL010000730.1 GCA_903921835.1 Candidatus Eiseniibacteriota bacterium
ACCCCGATGGGCGGCCGCAGGTGTCGTTCATTGATGCTACTCATCGTGCCTCGCGATCAATCGAGCACGACCAGCCTCCGCGTCTGCGCGAATTCGCCCGCGTTCACCCGGACAAAGTAGAGCCCCGCAGGCAGCCTGCCCTTCTCGAGCCGCAGCGAGTAGCGCCCGGGCGCGTACGCCACCCGGTCCGCCAGCACGCGCACGCGGCGGCCCTGCACGTCGAGCACGTCCACGGTGACCTTCCGCGCCACCGGGAGATCGAAACGCAGCAGCGCGCCGCCGCGGGCGGGATTGGGCATCGGCGGGTGGAACGCGAAGGCGAGCGGCTCCTCCACGACGGCGGGCGCCGCGGCGGTCCACTCGACGAAGGGATGGAGCGCACGCGAGTTGGCCTGGTGGTACGCGAACGGTGCGTAGGCGTCCGCGTTGCGCACTTCGAACGGGCGCGAGGTGGCGCTGCGGTAGGTGAAGACGCCGCCGGTGGTGTCGATGCGGGCTTCGAACGGACGGCTGACGGCTCCCGCGTTCGTGAAGACGCCCGCCGTGGTATCCACGCGCACTTCGAACGTCCTCGAGACGAGCGTGTCGCCCACGCCCAGCGCCGCCGTGGGGCGGGCGGCGGCCTGCCCCGCCCCCGCCCCGAGCGCCAGCAGCGACGTAAGCACGAGCGCAATGCGCTTCGCGGCCGCGCGGTCAGCGCGCCGCAGATGTATCAATCGATGTCGGTCCATAGGTTGCCTCCCTTGGGAACACGAGTGGATTCGGTGCACGAATCCCCTCGCGACCTCAGGGCAGGACCACCTTGGCCTGGATCGCCGATACACGCTGCGGGCTCAGTGCGACCAGCGTCGCGAGCCAGATCGAGATGGTCGCGTCGCCGCTCTGGAATACTGCCGGCGTCGTGTAGTCGGGATCCGCGCCCAACACCACGCGCACGGTGACGGTGACGTTCGTGGGTACGTTGGTGGCCGCGATCGTGACCGGCACCGACGAGGCCCTGCTGATGACGAGATCGCCGCTGACCAGCGCCTGCGCGTCCATGTGCGGATCGCCGGTGGCCGGCTGGCCGTTGATGGTGGCGATGCGCAGCGTGGGCTCGGGCGCGGGCGGCCAGATCACGACGCCGTCGACGTCGAGCGGCTGCTCGAGGGAATATGCAGGCGAAGACTGGGTGGAAAGCGTGAGGATGTTCGACTCGAGGCGAATGCGGCCGTTGGCTCCGCCGTAGCTCGACAGGAAGGTGGCGTCCATGGTGCCATCTCCCGACAGCGTGTCGGCGATGACACGTATGGCGCCACCGCTGCCATTTCCACCCCAGCCGTTCCCTGTGCCGGCGAAAGCTCCGCCCCGGGAGTAGATGGACCCGGTCAGTGTGCAGCGCTGGCCGGTCACGATCAGGATCGCACCACCGCCAGCCCCACCGCCGTTGCCCCCCGCGATGCCGCCGCCACCACCTGACCCGCCGATCAGCGGCAGGATACTGCTGTTGCCGTAGACCACTCCTCCGCCGTGAGGCGCCACGGAGCCGTAGGCGGCTCCAGCCATGCAGTCGTTGACCGAGGGAGCTCCGCCCGGCCCTTGCCCCGCGGTGGAAGGCGATCCGGAATACGTGCCGCGACCACCTGGGAAGCCCCCTGGCCCGGGCGCCGATTCCCGGTTGGTGGTCACGCCCGATCCGCCGTCGAGCTTCACCGTCCCCGCGATCGTCGCCACGCCCTGCACCAGCCACACCACCGGCGCGTTGGAGGGATGGTTGATGAACGTGACCGTGCACCCGGCAGAGATGTTGACGGACGAGTACTTGAACACCACCGCCCACTTCGTCGAGTCGTAGACCCCGACGCCGGTGCCGGTGCCGGCCTGATCCCAAGTGCCGGTGACGGCCTTGCTCAGGTCGATGACCGTGCTGCTGGTCACGTTGAGCGGTCCCTCCGAGCCGTTGTTGGCGCCGGGGATCGTGATGTTGGCGGCTGCCGGCGCGGCGAGGAATGCCAGCGCAAGCAGTGTGAGTAGTGTGTTCTTGGCGCGCATGGTGCGGTCTCCACGAGGATGGTTGCGTCAATCGCCAATCCAGCCGTGAGCACGACGTTGGCGGAGGTTGATCCTGAAGGAGCTCCCCCCCCGCAATGGTCCGAAAGTACCAGTCGTGCGCACGAGGGAATCGCGAGGGCCAGCGGGACGTGCGGCGAGCGACACGACGCGTCTTCCGCGTGTGCGCACCGCTCACGCCGGCGTCGGCGCTGCGAACATCCGGGGCTCACACGCGTGAACGCGGCCGGGCGCCAGCACGCGGGACCTCGCATCCCCGCGGCGCGAGGCTTGCTCGACGCGGGGGGTCGCGAGCGCCGCCGCGCCGCCGCCGAAGCTCCTCGCTCCCGGTCGACCAGCAACTTCGGTCCTTGATCCCCACGTTCACCATATGCATAATTTCACCAATCGGCGAAAGCGCCTGAATGGCGAGCTGGCCGTGGCTGGTGACGTTGCGCGTCCGCGCGCGTGCCGCTGCGGGACGTGTCCGGTTCACGAACAAGGCGAGGCTCGAGCTCAAGACCCTGGTACTGCCGCTCGGCCACGATGACGCTCTCGACGTGCTCGCAAGCCTGACGCCCGACGAGGCGTCCGAGCAACTCCGGTCGTCGGTCTCGGGGGAGTGGCTCTACGTCTACCGCCCGCTGGTTGCCGGTGTTTCGCTCTACATCAAGCTCGCCTTGCGCGCAGACTGCGTCGTCATCTCCTTCCACCCGGAGGAAGACCAAGGTGAAGAGGAAGACCCCATCTAGTCCGACCGTGCGCGAGCGGCCAATCCGGCGACGCGTCGTTCCCGATGACGAGTGCACCGAGTGCGGCGCCACGATGCACGGGAGCACGGATGCCATGAGCGTGCCGATCAACGGCGAAGAGATCGAAGTGCCCGGTATTCCGCACCTCGCCTGCCCGCGTTGCGACAACACGCTGACGTGGTTCGCTGACGTCGAGGCCCTGCACCTCGCCGCATTCGCGATCTACCGCGAACGCCACGGACTGCTCGCGGCAACCGAGATCCGCGCCCTGCGGGTGCGCCGCCGGCTGACGCAGGCCAGGCTCGCGGCGCTGCTGCGGCTGGGCACCAACACGATCTCGCGCTGGGAGGCCGGCCGGAACGTGCAGTCGGCGTCCATGGACGTGCTGCTGCGGCTGGTGCGCGACGTGCCCGGCACGCTGGAGTACCTGCGCCGCCACCCGGCGTAGCGCCCGCGCGCAACGGCCGCCCCCTCGCGAGGGCGGCCGTTCGCGTTTCCGCCGTGGTGACGCCTAACTGTTGTCGATCTGCGCGCGCTGCAGCTTGCCGCTGAAGTCCACGTAGATGCTCTTCCACTCGGTGAACGGGTCCATCATGGTGTGGCCCGCCTCGCGGTGGCCGTTCCCTGTGCCGCGGTTGCCGCCGAACGGCAGGTGCGTCTCGGCGCCGGTGGTGCCGTGGTTCACGTACACGATGCCCGTGTCCAGGTCGCGCATCGCCGTGAACGCGCGGTTGACGTCCTTCGTGAAGATGGACGACGACAGCCCGTACGCGGAGGCGTTGTTCACCGCCACGGCGTGCGCCAGGTCCTTCACCTTCACGATCGAGAGCACCGGCCCGAAGATCTCCTCGACGGCGATGCGCGCGTCCTCCTTCACGTCCGCGAACACGGTCGGCTCGTGGAAGAAGCCCTTCGCGTGCGCGCCCCCGGTGAGCGCCGCGCCGCCCGTCGCGAGCCGGCCCTCACCCCTGCCGATCGCGACGTACTTCTGCACGGTCTCGAGCTGGCCCTGGTTGATGCACGGGCCCATGTTGACGCTCTCGTCCAGGCCGTCGCCCACCTTCCACGCCGCCGCCATCTTCGCCACGCGCTCCGCCAGTTCGTCGTGGATCTTCTCGTGCGCCAGGACGCGGCTGCACGCGGTGCAGCGCTGGCCGGTGGTGCCGAACGCGCTCCACACGATTGCCTCGGTCGCGAGCTGCAGGTCGGCGTCCTCGAGCACGATGATGGCGTTCTTGCCGCCCATCTCGAGCGAGATGCGCTTGCCGAGAGCGCCGCCCTTGCCGCCGATGGCGTTGCCGACGTCGGTCGAGCCCGTGAACGAGACGACCGCGATGCCCGGGTGCTCGACGATCGGGTCTCCCACGGCCCGGCCGGAGCCGAACACGATGTTGAGCACGCCCGCCGGCAGGCCCGCTTCCTCGAAGATCTTGACGAAGTGCCACGCCGTCTCGGGCGTGTCGGTTGCGGGCTTGAACACGCAGGTGTTCCCCGCCACGAGCGCCGGCATCATCTTCCACGAGGGAATCGCGAACGGGAAGTTCCACGGCGTGATGAAGCCGCACACGCCGATGGGTGAGCGCACCGACATCGCCCACTTGTTGGGCATCTCGCTGGGAGTGGTGACGCCGAACATGCGGCGGCCCTCGCCGGCGGCGAGGTACGCCATGTCGATGCCTTCCTGCACGTCGCCGCGCGTTTCGATGAGGATCTTGCCCATCTCGCGCGTCATGACCCGGGCCAGCTCCTCCTTGCGCGCGCGGATGATCTCGCCGGCGCGGTAGACGATCTCCGCGCGCTTGGGCGCGGGTGTCAGCCGCCAGAAGCGGTACGCATCCGCCGCAGCCCCGACCGCGGCGTCGACGTCGTCGGCGTTGCTCGCGGAAAACTCGCCGAGCACCTCGCCGGTGGCCGGGTTGAGGTTCTGGAAGGTCCTGCCGCTGCGCGAGGGCAGCCACTGGCCCCCGATATGGTTGAGGAAGCGTTCGGCCATGGGATCTCTCCGGGTCGTCCGGCGTCGCGGCCGGCAGCGCCCCGATCGGGGCAGGCGGCGCGCGGGCGAAGCGGACGGAATGGGACGACGCAGCGTAGGTGGCGCTGCCCGGGCGTTCAAGTGAGCGTCAGGCCATTTGAGAAAGCACCCCTGGCGCACACCCCCGCGCACACCCCTGACACCCTCTCCTCTTGCCCGCGGCCGCCCGGAACGGTTTACTCTCACGTCTCACGGTCCGCTGCTCCTCCCCCGCTCGCAGGAGCCCCCGATGGACGAACGCGAACTCATCTACGACTGGAATCTCGCCGGCGAGGTTTGGGACCAGCCGCCGTTCCGCATCCAGTTCGACGACGAGACACTGCGCGACGGCCTGCAGTCGCCGTCGGTGCTCACGCCGACGATCGGGCAGAAGATCGAACTGCTCCACCTCATGGACCGGCTCGGCATCGACACCGCCGACATCGGCCTGCCGGGCGCGGGCCCGCACGTCGTGCGCGACGTGACGGCGCTGGCGCAGGAGATCGTCTCGGCGAAGCTCAAGATCGCGGCGAACTGCGCGGCGCGCACGATCGTGCGCGACATCGAGCCGATCGTGGACGTCTCGCAAAGGGTCGGCCTGCCGATCGAGGTCTGCGCGTTCATCGGCTCATCGCCGATCCGGCAGTACGCCGAGAACTGGAGCGAGGAGACCATGCTCCGGCACACGCGCGAGGCGGTCGCGTTCGCGGTCTCGCACGGGCTCGAGGTCCTGTACGTGACCGAGGACACGATCCGCGCGCACCCGGCCACGCTGCGGCGGCTCTTCCTCACCGCGATCGAGTGCGGCGCGAAGCGCCTGTGCCTGTGCGACACGGTCGGGCACGCGACGCCATCGGGCGTGCGCAACCTGCTCGGCTTCACGAACGAGGTGGTGCAGGAGAGCGGCGTGCGCGTGGGCATCGACTGGCACGGCCACTCCGACCGCGGCTTCTCGGTCATCAACACCATCGCCGCAATCCGCGCCGGCGCGACGCGCGTGCACGGCTGCGCGATCGGCATCGGCGAACGCGTGGGCAACACGCCCATGGACCAGCTCATGGTGAACCTGAGGCTGCTCGGCTGGATCGACAACGACCTCCGCGCGCTGACCGAGTACTGTGAGAGCGCCTCCGCCAGCACCGGCGTACCCATCCCGGTCAACTACCCCATGGTCGGCGCCGACGCGTTCCGCACCGGGACCGGCGTGCACGCGGCCGCGGTCATCAAGGCGTTTCGCAAGGGCGAGGACTGGCTTGCCGACCGCGTCTACTCGGGCGTGCCCGCGAGCCTGATCGGCCGGCGCCAGGAGATCGAGGTCGGCCCGATGAGCGGCGAGAGCAACGTGATTCACTGGCTCGAGACACGCAGGATCGAACCCACGCGCGACCGCGTTCAGGCCATCTTCCAGCGCGCCAAGAGCGTGGACCGCGTGCTGACCGACGACGAGATTCGCGCGGTGCTGGGCGCGCTCGCCGAAACCCAGGCTCCCTGACCCGGACGATTCATGAACCGCGAACCGCGAGTGCGATACGTGCGGCAGCCATGTGGGAGAATCCACCGGCCGTGACGGAACCGTGCCGTAAACGCGATGCGGAGACGGCCGGTCGCTTCCCGCGGCGGATGGCGCGCGGATCGCGCTCGCAGGCCACGGGCTCACGAGTGGTCCAGGCCGGCAACCCCGGAGACACAGAATGCGTCCGCTGAACTCCCTCCCGCTTCTCGCGTTCCTCGCGCTCCTCGCGGCGGCCGCGCTGG
>CAIXRL010000731.1 GCA_903921835.1 Candidatus Eiseniibacteriota bacterium
CGCGCGAGGACATCGAGGCGGCGCTGCAGAAGTGACCCCCAGGCGAAACCCGCGAACCGCGTTTGACCACGACCTTACTTGCCGGGGCGTGGCGGTCTCGCGCAGACTGTCGCGCATGACGACGTCATGGTTGTTCCTGCACGGCTTCGGCTGAGCGGCCCGCCCTTCGGGTGGCGGGGCCAACCGCTCGCGCTGACGCGACGTCGTCTCGACGCGGCTCCTCCACCGATCACCGGGATCGTGAATCCCGGCCCACAATCGGATTCGCATGTTGCCCTGGAGGTTTGCCGTGGACTCCCACGCTCCGGACGCAGGCCAGAGCCCTGCGGACGACCACTGGAACGCAGGCCCGCTGGGCTGCGGTGAGCTGGTCATGGAGCTCAAGCACAGGATGGATGTGCTCGAGCCCGGGGCCGTGCTCCACCTGGTCGCGCTCGATCCGGGCGCGGAGGAAGACCTGCCGGCATGGTGCGGACTCACCGGTCATGGGCTCGTGGCATTCACCCCGCCACACTTCTTCATCCAGCGAAAAGGAGCCTGACCCATGGGACGTTTCTGCGTGAACCTGACCTGCGCCAAGGACGATGCGGACAAGGCGACGGTGGCCTTCGTGGTCGCCAACGCGGCAGCGGCGAGCGACCAAGAGACGATCGTGTTCCTGAGCACCGAGGGCGTTCGGCTGGCCGAGGCCGGCTACGCCGACGACGTGCACGAAGACGGCTTCGCGCCGTTGCGCGAGCTGATGGCGAGCTTCGCCGGCGCGGGCGGCCGCATCCTCGTGTGTTCGCCCTGCATGAAGAAGCGCGGCCTCGCCGAAGCCGCGCTCGTGCCAGGTGCGGTCATCGTCGGTGGCGCGAAGCTCGTCGAGTTCATGGCGCCCGGCTGCGCCAGCGTCTCCTACTGAGCGGGGGCGCGGGATGAGCGCAGACGATCTGGCCCCGGGGGCGCGGCACACGTTCGCTCCCGACGTGAGCTTCGACGGCGGCGACCTGGATTGCGGCAACGGCCTGCTGCTCCACATCCGCCGCCATCTCGATCCGCTCGCGCCGGGCAGGCTGCTGGAGATCCGCTCGACCGAACCATCGGTCGAGCTGGACCTGCCGGCGTGGTGTCGCCTGACGGGCAACGAGCTGGTGTCGTGGACGCGCGTTCTGCCGCAGCGCAGCTTCCTCGTGAGCAAGGGTGTGTTCGCGCCCGCGGCTCGCGCAGGCGCGGCGGTCGCGGCAGGCGCGGCGCCCGCCGTCATGCAGCGCGCGGCCGGCTCGAGTGCGGTCGCGCCCGCCGAAGGGGCGCCGCGGATCGCGCACGAGCTGCAAGTACCGGTCGCGGCGCCCGCGGTGTCCGCGCTCGCCGTGATGGGTGTGGGGAGCTGGCCGCGGCCGCGCTGGCTGCTGGACGTATTGCACGCGCGCCTGGAGGGCAGGCTGGAGGACGCGGCGTTCCAGGCCACGGCCGACGACGCGGTGCGGCTCGCGGTGATGGCGCAGCAGCGCGCCGGCGCCGGCGTGCTCACCGACGGCGAGCAGCGGCGCGACAGCTACGCCAACTTCGTCGGGATGCGGCTGGACGACTGCCAGTCCATTCCGCTCGTCGACCTGCTGCCGTTGGTGGACGATCCGGGGAAGCTCCGGCGCGAGTTCGCCTCGCTCGACGTGCCGGCGGACGCCATCCGCCACCCGGCGCTGTTCGGCAGGCTGCGCCGGACGCGTCCCATTGCGCGCCACGAGGCCGACTTCCTGCGCGGCCTGGCGGCGGGACCGATCAAGGTCGCGATTCCCGGTCCCTATCTGCTGTCGCGGCTGCTGTGGCTGGAGTGCGTGAGCGATCGCGCGTACGCCTCGCGCGAGGAGCTCGCGGTGGACATCGTGACCGTGCTGCGCGAGGAGTTGTTCGATCTGCTGGCCGCCGGCGTGAGCATCGTGCAGCTCGACGAGCCGGTGCTGTCGGAGGTGGTGTTCGGTGCTCCCACGCGGCGCCGGTCGTTCATGTGTGGCGCGCTCTCCGAGCGCAGGGAGACGCCCGAGGAGCTGGCGTTCGCGCGCGACCTGATCAACGCCGTGGTCGCGGGTGCGCCGCGCGAGCGCACCGCGCTGCACATGTGCCGCGGCAACTGGACGCCCGACGAATCGGCGGCGCTGACGGGGGCCTACGACCCGCTCATCGAGACGCTGGGCGCGCTCGACGTGGGCGCGTGGTTTCTGGAGGCGTGCACGCCGCGCGCCGGCGAGCTCGATGTGCTGCGTCGTTTGCCCGACGACCGCCGGCTGGGGCTGGGTGTCGTCAACCCGAAGGACCCGGAAGTCGAGTCCGTGGACGCGATCGAAGCGCGCATGCGCCGGGCGATCGAGCGCTTCGGGCGCGAGCGGGTGGTGTTTCATCCGGATTGCGGCTTTGCGACGTTCGCCGACAACCCGGTGGCGAGCGCGGCGGTGGCCGAAGCGAAGCTGGCGAACATGGTCGCTGCGGCGGCGCGGTTGCGGTAGGAGGGGAACGGGGCCCGACTTCCGGCTACACCTCCTGGCGATCCAGTCTGCGCCGGCGCGATTCCCAGTCGGGCATCACGCTGCCGAGCAGCCACCAGAACTCGGGGCCATGGTGCATGGCCCTGAGGTGGCAGATCTCGTGCATGATCACGTAGTCGATGCAAGAAGTCGGCACCTTGACCAGTTCCACGTTCAAGATCACGCGGCCGCTCGCCGTGCAGCTTCCCCAGCGCCGCACCATCTTGCGCACGATCAGGCTCGGCAGCGGCAGGCGGGCCTGCCGGGCCCGGGCAACGCACTCCACCAGCCGTTCGGCGAGCACCACGTGCGCACGGACCGCGTACCAGCGGTCGACGAGCGCGCGGACCCGTTGTGGGCTTGCCTGCGAGGCGGTCGTGACCCGCAGGAAGCCGTCCTTCAGACGCACGGATTCCGCGGCCCCGCGAACCACGCGCAGGCGGTACTGCCGTCCCAGGTAGCGATGCGTCTCGCCGGCCACGTAGCGACGGGGCACGGGCAGCGGGCGCAGATCCTCGAACCTGTCCAGTTGTCGCTCGATCCACAGCGCACGCCTGCGGACCAGCGCGTGGATTCTCTCCTCGGCCGTGTCGGCCGGCGCGGTGACCTCGACCCGCAGGTCCGGGTGCACCGCGATCTCCAGCGTGCGGCGCTGGGATCGGCGCACGACGTACGCCACGCGCCGGCCGCGGATGTCCACGAAGCTCTTCACGGGCGCTGCGCCCGGGCCACGCCGATCAGGCCCTCGATGAGATCGTCCATGGCGTCGTAGTCCATGAGCACATGGTGAGCCGCCCGGAACGCGTGCAACTCGTCGTCGAGAGCCGTGCGCATGCGGTTGATCTGGTCCTGGTTCTGCGTCCAGTGCACGATGCGCAATCCCTCGATGATCCCGTCCACCGCCAGCGCCAATGCCGCGGTGTCCGCCCGGGTGGCAGCCAGCGTTTCGAGCCGGCGACACAGGATTCCAAAGTAGGCGCGCGCGACGTCCTGGTGACGCAGGACCTCAGGCACGTCGTCGTCGGTGCGGTCCCGCACGCGGTCGCGAATGCCTTCCACCTCGCGCAGGAAGGTCGCGTCGTCCAGGCGCTCCTGGCGGAAGCGGTCGATGGCGTCCTGCAGCATGCGGGAGAACCGCTCGTAGAGCGCCGGGTCCTCGTCCATGTGCTCGGTGATCGCCCGCTTGACGCGATTCGCGATCGTGTGGGCCTTGCTGGCCGGAGTCACCAGCCGGTCGATCTCGTGCTGGAACGCGTCGCGGTCGAAGATGCTGACCGGCTGGACCACGATCTCGACGTCGCCCGCGCTGACGTGCGTGTCGAGCAGCTTCTGGATGCGCGCCTGGTACTCCTTGAAGTCGACCGACTCGGCGTAGCGACGCTGCACCGACGCCCGCAGGCTCATGAAGTAGCGCAGGTCCTGCTTGTAACGGTCGAGCTTCCGCGGTGCGACGCCATCCAGGAATGTTGCGCTCGAAAGCGCGAGCTGCAGGGTGCGCGCGAACGCGCTGAGCCGCCCGTAGAAGCCCTCGCGGTCGGCGTCCGGCTCCAACGCGCGCTCCATGGCCTCGGCGTCGTGCTTGTTCGGCACCGCCTTGAACGTGTCCCAGACGTCGGAATGGCGCTGCGGCAGGCGGCGCGTCTCCTCGGAGATGTCCTGGACCGCGTGCGCGATGTCCGCCTCGTCGAACTCGCCGGCGAAGGAGTTGTAGAGGTCCAGCGCCTCGCCCAGCCGCGTGAGCACACCGCGGTAGTCCACGATCAGTCCGTGGTCCTTGCCCTCGTACAGACGGTTCACGCGCGCGATCGCCTGCAGCAGGTTGTGCCCTTCGAGCTTGCGCGTCAGGTACAGCACGGCGTTGCGCGGGGCATCGAAGCCGACCAGCAGCTTGTCCACCACGATGATGAGCTCGGGTGTGTCGGTGCGGGTGAAGGCGTTGATCAGGCTCTTCTGGTAGTCGGCCTCGTCGCGGAAGCGGGTCATCATGCGCTTCCAGAAGTCGAGCACGCTGGGGCGCTCCGCGCCGTCGCGAATCTCGTCCACCATCTCGTGTCCTTCGCGATCGTCGGGCGGCGAGATCAGGACCTCGCTGGTCACCCGGCCGAACTGGTCCAGGTACTTCTTGTAGAGCAGCGCGTCCGCCTTGCCGGGCGTGACGAGCTGGCCCTTGAAACCTGTCCCGCCGAACGTGCGCGAGAAGTGCTCGCTGATGTCCCATGCCGTGCGCATGATCGTCTGCTCGGTGCGCCCGAGCTGGTCGGTGGTCGCGAACTGCTTCTTGAGCTGCGCCACCTGCTCGGTGGACAGCCCGCGCGTGCAGCGCTCGAACCACTGGTCGATCGGCGTGCGGTCGACGTCCTGGTGCACAAGCCGGCCCTCGTACAGCAGCGGCACCACCGCCTTGTCCGCCACGGCTTCGTCGATCGTGTACGTGTCGATGAGCCCGCCGAAGCGCTCCAGCGTGCTGCGGTCCTTCTTCATGACCGGCGTGCCGGTGAACCCCAGGAAGCACGCACGGGGCAGCGTCCGCTTCATCTGCGCGTGCAGGGAGCCGAACTGCGTGCGGTGGCTCTCGTCCACCAGCACGAAGATGTTGACGTCGTCCAGCCTGGCCGTGCCGCGGGCGTTCAGGGCGGCGTCGAACTTGTGCACCAGCGTGGTGATGATCTGCGCCCGCGGATCGCGCAGGAGCTGCATCAGAAGGCTGCCCGTGGCCGCGCGCTCCAGCTCGGCGCCGCAGTTCTTGAAGTTGCGGAGGATCTGGTCATCCAGGTCCACGCGGTCGGTGACCAGCACGATCCGGGCGCCCTCGATGTCCCGCGCGCGCACGATGGCGTCCGCCAGCATGACCATGGTGATGCTCTTGCCGCTGCCCTGCGTGTGCCACACCACGCCGCCCTTGCGGCTGCCGTCGGGCTCGAACGTCCGCAGTCGCTCCATGGCGCTGCGCACGCAGAAGTACTGCTGGTAGCGCGCGATCTTGCGCTCGCCCGCGTCGAAGACGGTGAAGCGGTTGGCCAGCTCCAGCAGGCGTTCGGGACGGCACAGCGCATGAATCAGGCGGTCCTGCCCGGTGATCGTGCGACCCTGGTTCTGGGTGGCCTCGAACCACGTCCGCACGGCGGCGGGATACAGGCCGTGAAAGCGCTGCCGGTCCGGCTTGAAGAACTGCTCGAGCTGCGCCGCCGACAGCGGCCGGGATACGGCTTCGCCCACGGCCCCGTCGTCCCCGCCGCGTTCCTTCCAGCGCGCATAGAACTTCGCGCCGGTGTTGGTGGCGCCGTACGACGCGTCGTTCATCGCCACGGCCAGCAGCATCTGGGCGTAGTGGTAGAGCTGCGGGATGCCGTCGTCTTTCTGGTTGCGCACCTGCTGGCTCAGGGCCTCGCCCAGCGCGTCGCGCATGCCCGGTTTCTTGCACTCGACCACCACGAACGGGATGCCGTTCACGAACAGCACCACGTCCGGGCGATACGTGTCGTCGCGGCCCGAGCGCGTCACCGCGAACTCGTCGGTGACGTGGAAGACGTTGTTCTCCGGATGCTCCCAGTCGATGAAGTGCAGGGTGAAGCTGCGCGTGTCGCCCGCGATCATCTGCGGCGCCGAGATGCCGTAGCGGAGCAGCTCCCAGACCGCATGGTTCGCGTGCAGCAGCCCGCCGCCGTCGTCGACGTCGCGGAGCTGCCGCACCGCCTCGGCAATGGCGCTCTCGTTGAACGGCAACTCCTCGCCGCGGTGCCGGACGCGGTTGAGCCGCCGCAACTGCTCGGTGAGCACGTCGAGCAGCAGCACCTGCGACTCCCGCCCACCGCGCATGCGCAGCGCCTCGGCGGGCAGCAGGTATCGGTAGCCCAGGTTCTGCAGCAGGTGCAGCGCCGGGATCTGCGAGAGCTGGTCTTCGCGGAACGCGGGCGTGGTGGGCGGGATGGCGGGGGCGGGAAGGGTCATGTCACGGGTTCAGCGGTTCGCAGCGCCTTCATGCCTTCTCCGTTTCGTCCGGCAGCGACTTCTCTTCCCGCCCAAGCCGCCGCTCCAGCTTCTTCGCGTCCTCCGCGGCGGGCAGCGCTTCGGGGCGGATGCCGCGCTGGCCGAGGGCGCGGCGGACTTCCGTGTTGTTCTCCACGTGCTCGTCGGTGATCTCGGCCTCGGTGTGCAGGTCGCTGGTCTTGACGTTGAACGACGTCATCTCGTTGGCGAGGTCCTTGGCCTTGATGGTGATGGTCGGCAGGAAGTCGGCCAGCGGGCGCGAGGCGGGCACGCCGAGCTGCTGCTTCATGTCCGCGGTGGTCCTGCCGCCGAAGAGCGCGGCGTCGCCCTTGCTGCGAATACGGGCGAAGCTCTCGTGGTCGCCGAGCCGCTCGAAGATGACGCCCGACAGCTCCTTTTCGGACGCCGCGAGCTGGGCGCGGGCCTGCAGGCGCTCGTGCTCGGCCAACCGCTTCTCGATCAGCTCCTGCTTGCGCGTCTGGAACGCGAAGTAGGTCTGCGCGAACGCGATCTCGGGCTTGCGCGGGTCGCCATTCTGGGCGATCAGGTAGCAGGCGTACCGCGTGAGGGCGATGTCCTCGATGCGCCGCTGCGCGCCCGAGCCCAAATCGACCATCTTGTCGGCGCCGACAAAATGGTCCTCGGCCCGCTGGCCCGACTGCTGGCATGCCGACCTGGCGCGGGTGATGGCCTGGGTGAACTTGCGCCACTCGGTGTAGCCGAGCAGGTCCTGGAGTTCACGGGCGAACCAGAACTCCACGCCTTCCCTGGTGTGGGCGATGGACTCGAACGACTTGAACAGCCTGGCGACCAGATCCGTGTTCATGGTGCGGACTCCGCTTCGGGGGCGGGTGCGCCGGGGGCGGTTGAACCGTCGGGCAACTCGATCTCGCCCGAGAGCAACTTCTGCATGACGCCGCGCTTCTGGAGGCGGAGGGCGGTAAACGCTGTCGCGAGTTGAGTGATTTCGCGATCAAGGGCCGTCAGCGCGCGAACCGATTGCGCCTGCCAGGCAATCGCCGGGAGCGCCACGTGGATCTTCGAAAAGGAGTCCCAGCGTAGCCCTCCTCGCCGATTCACCGAGCCGCTGGTAAGGGCTGCAAAACGCTTGCGGTACTGCTCGGTCTTGAGCATCGCGAAGAGGTAGGCAGGATTCGCCAGCGGACCGCACTCGAACACCGTGTACATCGGGCTAACAGCACCCTCATCGTAGTCTTCGAGCAGTCCGATTGACCCCTCTTCGATGTGGTTGGTCGCGTACGCGAGCTGTCCGCGACGGACCAGCCGATAGCCACTCGTGTCCTCGCTGTGCACCTTTCGTCCGAAGTAGCCAACAGAATCCACAAGGCCATCGTGCTTGGTGCACGAGAGCACGCGAATTGGACCGCTGCCGGCGCGCGCGCTCGTCTCAGTAGCGACTTGGCCCACGCGATAGACCTCGGTTGAGACCGGCGGGGTGAGGCAGAGCCGTTGCGTCAGGGCGCGCTTGAGGCGGCGCTTCGCGGAGATGAGGGAGACCACAGTGACCGTCGCTCGATCGAACTCCGCCGCCGTGCCTACGATGCGGTCTTGCACGCTCCGCGGGGGGAGCGCGATCGGAAATGCTCGTAGTTGCGTCGAGTTTATGCTCGCCAGGTTGGTGCTCTGCTTGGAAGAGAGTTGGAAGTACTTCCGGCCATGACCGGACTCAGAGACGAGCGAGAGGTACTCGGGAGCCAAGCGGTCGAGATGCGGGCGCACGGCAAATACGTGGTTCTGGTGAAGACACGGGGCAATCTCGCCGCGCCACACCGTCCCCCGCCCGAGCTTGTCGAAGTCGCCGCCCTCGGTCATCAGGACGTCCCCGTCGCGGAGCGAGTAGCGTGCGACTTCAGTTGCGTCGACGGTGATGGTCTTGATCTCGTCGAGTTGGAGAGTGCCCGCATGGACATTGGCGACGCGCAGGTAGGGCAGCTCAACAGGGCGCAGCGCCTTGCGCGCGCCCTTCGCGATGCCTGTCTGAATATCGGCGACGCTGCCGAGCCGGACAGACTCCCAGCCATGTGGAAGTCGCCAATCCTTCCTCACAGCCCCAGCTCCCTCATCGCCGCCTTCAGCTCCTCCCGCGTCCTCACCAGCTCGCCTTCCAGCCGCTCGATCTCCGCCTGCACGGCGCCGAGGTCGATCGCTTCCTCTTCCTCGAACGTGTCCACGTAGAGCGGGATGTTCAGGTTGAAGTCGTTCTCGCGCACCTGCTCGATCGTGGCCAGCTTGGCGTACTTGTCCACGTCCTTGCGCGTCCGCCACGTGGTGACGATGCGCTCGATGTCCTCGGGGCGGAGCCGGTTCTGGTTCTTGCCGTCCTCGTAGTCGCGGCTGGCGTCGATGAAGAACACGCCGTTGTCCTGCTTGGCGCGATTGAAGATCACCAGCGCGGCGGGAATGCCGGTGCCGAAGAACAGGTTGCTGGGCAGGCCCACCACGCCGTCGAGCAGGTTCTCCTCGATCAGCTGCCGGCGGATCCTGCCCTCGCTCTGGCCGCGGAACAGCACGCCGTGCGGCACCACCACTCCGACGCGGCCGTCGTCCGCCGTGGTGGTCTCGATCATGTGCGAGATGAACGCGTAGTCGCCCTTGCTGCGCGGCGGCAGGCCGCGGTGGAAGCGGCCAAAGCGGTCGTGGCCGGCCTCCTCGTGCCCCCACTTGTCCAGCGAGAAGGGCGGATTGGCGATCACGACGTTGAACTTCATAAGCCGGTCGTCCTCGACCAGCCGCGGGTTGCGGATGGTGTCGCCGCGCTCGATCCGTGCGCTGTCTATTCCATGCAGGAACATGTTCATGCGGCACAGCGCCCACGTGCCGCCGTTCAGCTCCTGGCCGAACAGCGCGAAGTTGTCGTCGCCCACCTGCTTGCCCGCGCGGATCAGCAGCGAGCCCGAGCCGCAGCACGGATCGCAGATGCGGTCGCCGCTGCGGGGCGCCACGAGCTGCGCCAGCACCTGCGCCACCTGCGAGGGTGTGTAGAACTCGCCGCCCTTCTTGCCGCTGTCGGCGGCGAAGCGGCTGATCAGGAACTCGTAGGCGTCGCCGATCACGTCGCGCTCGCCGATCCGGCTGGGGCGCAGGTCGAGCCGCTCGTCGCTGAAGTCGTCCAGCAGGTGCTTGAGCCGCGAGTTGCGCTCGCGCGTCTGACCGAGGTTGGATTCGCTGTTGAAGTCGATGTTGCGGAACACGCCCTCGAGCTTGGCCTTGTTGGCGTCCTCGATCCCGGTCAGGGCAATGTTGATCACCTCGCCCAGGTTGTCCGCGGCGCGCTGGCCGACCAGCGAGTGAAAGTCGCAGCCGGCGGGCAGCGTGAAGCGCTCGCGGCCCATGGCGCGCGCGACGCGCTCCCGGTCGCCGTCGTAGCGCTTCTGGTACTCGGCGAGCTTGTCGTCGTGCAGGTCGGTCAGGTACTTCAGGAACAGCATCACCAGGATGTAGTCCTTGTACTGCGCCGGGTCGATGGTGCCGCGGAACGTGTCGCACGCGCGCCAGACGATGTCGTTGATGACCTGCTGGCTGGTCTCGGGAGGCATGTCGGGTCTCCAGTTATGTCAGCGCGTCTCGGCGACGCGCAGCAGTTGGGCATCGGTCAGCTGGCGGCGCAGCGCGCCCAGCTCGTTCAGCAGCCGGCGCTCGGATTCGGCCAGCGCGCTGGCGCGGCCGACTTGCAACTGCACGGCGAGCGGGGGAAGCGCGACGGGGAA
This sequence comes from Candidatus Eiseniibacteriota bacterium, assembly GCA_903921835.1. Classification (GTDB taxonomy): domain Bacteria; phylum Eisenbacteria; class RBG-16-71-46; order RBG-16-71-46; family RBG-16-71-46; genus CAIXRL01. The sequence continues at coordinate 10,217 of CAIXRL010000731.1, forward strand.
GCGGCGGAACTCGCTCATGGGCACGAACGACAGGCTGGAGCCCTTGGCGAGCAACTGGAACCGCGCCACGGTCGTGGGGTGGTTGAGGTACCAGAGCAGGTACCCGGAATCGGCGATCCCGGCGCGCGCGGAGACGATGGCAAGCTGCCCCACGACAATGGTGCGCTCGGGCGGGCTCGCGATGCGCCAGGCCCTGACGCTGGTGCCGCGCAGCGACACCACGAGGTCGCCGTCGTGGACTTCGTGGCGCGCGGGGTCGGCGTCAACGCGGGGCGTCATCAACCGCGACCACTGCACCTCGTCGGCGCCGGCCAGGTCGCGCGCCTGCAGTCCCCGGTACGTGCCGAACGGGTCAGCGTCCAGCCGCCGCGGCGCATAGCCGCTGCGGATGCTGGCAACCTGCTCCAACGGGAGCGGTGGGCTGGTTCGGGGATTCCGGGGCAATCGGGCTCCGTCGAAAATGAAGTAGTAGCGTGGCTACTGATCGACGAAGCGTATGGTAAGGAGAAATCGGGCATGACGCAACAACATTTATCGCAGTTATGACGCTACTGACCATTTATAGCCGTCTCACCCCACCCGCGCGCTCACCACCGGCACCATCCACACCGCGTAGCCGTTCGGGTCGCGGATGTTGGCGATCATCTGGTCGAAGTAGGCGGCGCCCTCTTCGCGCGTGAAGCGCGACGTTTGGGCGATCGGCTCCGCGTACCCATCGCGCCACGCCGTGAGGATCTTCGCAAAGATCTCGCGCGGCACGCGCAGCGGGTCCACAACCACGTAGTCCATCGTGATCTCGGTCAGCCCGAGCCCCGCCAGGATGCCGAACGTGTCTCGCCCGATGAACAGGTTGGTGCCTGTGGCCTCGCCGAAGCGCGCCGGCACCTCGTGCCAGAAGTCGCGCACGTCGAGCGCGCCGCGCTGGAAGTGGAGCATACCGTAGTCCTCGGGGATCAGGTGCAGCCGCCCACCGGGCTTCGTGACGCGCACGAGTTCGGCGTACACGCGGTCGGCGTGCGGCAGGGAGTGCGTGACGTGGCGGCACACCGTGAGGTCGAACGTGTGGTCGGGCAGCCCCAGCTCGAAGATGCTGCGGTGCTCGAATGCGAGCCGGGAGCCCAGCGCGGCGTAGCGCGTGCGGGCCAGTTCGAGGTGCGCGTCCAGCACGTCCACGCCCAGCACGCGGGCGCGTGGGTAGAGCGCGGCGAGGCGCGAGGTGATCTCACCCGTGCCTCAGCCCGCGTCGAGCACGCGGATGTCGTCGGCCAGCGCGTAGCGGCGGAAGAGCTCGACCTCCTGCGGCCAGATGGCCCCGGCCTGCGCGGCGAGGTTGCGCACCATGGACTCGTCGGCCATCTGGTTCACGTGAGGGTTCAGGTCGGTCACGGTCTTCTCCGGGGATGGGCGCGTTCATTGGTGGGCGAGAAGGTCGAAGCGTAGAGGATGGCCGACGGGTATTCACTTGATACCCGTGGCGCAAAGAGGTGTGCCGGGCGCGGTTTTGAGGCCGGGCGCGCGTCCTTTACGCTGATGATATGACGACCCACGACGACACCGCAGACCACGAGCCCCGCGATCCCGCGCTGACCGAGCGCCTGCGCGTCATGCTCGAGACGATCGAGCGCATCGCCGCGGACCGCAGCCTGCTCGCCCAGCTCTCGCCCGCCGAGCGTACGCGGCTGATCGTCGCCGCGGGCGAGGTCTATTTCCCCGATGCGGCAGAGCGCCGGCGCCTGGTGAAAGCCACGCTGCGTCTGCGCAAGGCGGGCCGCGTGAATCGCGACGAAAGCGCGCTCCATGACACGGGCATCCGCGCGCTGCGGCGCAAGCCGGTGTTCACCACGTCGGTTCCGCTGCCGCCGTCGCGCTTCGCGGTCACGGACGTGGCGGAGGATCCGGCCACGGTCGAGGCGGTCGAGCTGCAGAACTGCTACGTCTGCAAGCTGGACTACATCAGGATCCACCACTTCTACGACCAGCTCTGCCCGGCATGCGCCGAGTACAACTGGAACAAGCGCACCGAGCTGGCGGACCTGGGCGGGCGCGTGGCGCTGCTGACCGGCGGGCGCGTGAAGATCGGCTACCAGACCGGGCTCAAGCTGCTGCGCTGCGGCGCGCACCTGATCGTCACCACGCGCTTCCCGCGCGACTCGGCCGCCCGCTACGCGCGCGAACCCGACTTCGAGCAGTGGGGGCACCGGCTCGAGATCTTCGGGCTCGACCTGCGCCACACGCCCAGCGTCGAGGGCTTCTGCCGCGTGCTGCTCGAGACGCACGATCGCCTGGACTTCATCGTCAACAACGCCTGCCAGACCGTGCGGCGGCCGCCGGACTTCTACGAGCACATGATGGCGAACGAGACCTCCGCGCTGCACGACGCGCCTGAGCAGGTGCAGCGGCTGCTCGGCCGCTACGAGGGCCTGCGCGGCTACCACATGCTGCCCGAGGGCACTGCGGCGGAGTCCCTGCCCGAGCGGTTCGGTCCGGGGCTGCCGCAGATGGCGGGCCTGACGCACGCGGCCGAGCTCTCGCAGGTGCGCCTGCTGCCCGACGAACAGGTCGCGCAGCGGGACCTCTTCCCGCAAGGCCGGCTCGACCAGGACCTGCAGCAGGTGGACCTGCGCAGCCGCAACTCGTGGCGGCTGCTGCTCGCGGACGTGCCCGCGGTCGAGCTGCTGGAAGTGCAGCTCGTCAACGCCATCGCGCCGTTCATCCTCAACGCACGCCTCAAGCCGCTCATGATGCGCACGCCGGAGCGTGACAAGCACATCGTGAACGTCTCGGCGGTCGAGGGGCAGTTCTACCGCAAGACCAAGACGACGCGGCACCCGCACACGAACATGGCCAAGGCAGCGCTCAACATGATGACGCGCACGTCGGCCACGGACTACTTCCAGGACGGCATCCACATGAACAGCGTGGACACCGGCTGGGTGACCGACGAGGACCCGGCCGAGCTGGCCGAGCGCAAGGTGATCGAACACCGCTTCCATCCGCCGCTCGACATCGTGGACGGCGCCGCGCGCATCCTCGACCCGATCATCGTCGGGTTCCGGACGGGCGCGCACGTCTGGGGGCAGTTCCTCAAGGACTACCGGCCCACGCCGTGGTGAGGCCCGGCGAGGTGGCGTTGCGCCGCCCGCCTGTACTCCCCGGGGCCGGTCCGCTGGCGGGTCCGCCCCGGGCGCTTTAGTCTCGCGGTATGGAAATGCTGCGACTCTCTGGGGTTTCTGGATCAACGCTTTCCGCAAAACAGGCTGTACAAACGCACCTTTACAACGGTTCTGCGCTACAAAAATTTAAGGAAATGGTGGCGGCGCAGGGAGGGGATACGTCGTACATCGACAATCCGGAAAAATTCCCGCAGGCCAAACACATCAAAA
>CAIXRL010000732.1 GCA_903921835.1 Candidatus Eiseniibacteriota bacterium
CCGGCGAAGATGCCGCGCGCCGATTCGCTGAACGTGAGATGGAGCCCGACGAGCGTCTCCCCGCCCGTGAGCCCGTGCGCCCGCAGGTACGTATCGGCCGCCGCGAGCGCGGTGTCCGTCACCGGCAACCGGGTCCACGGCCGCGGCAGCGGCGCGGCAAGCGTGCCCTCGACGAGGTCGAGACACCGGTCGCTGAAGTGCCGGATCGCGTCGCCGGCGGGCGCGGCTGCGGAGAGCGCGAACAGCTCCGGCGCGGCGCCGCGCAGCAGCTCCGCGTAGCGCGGATGGGACTCGAACACGTACACGCGGTCGTAGCCCTCGCGCCGCAGCTCGCGTGCACGGCGGGTGCGGGCGAAGAACGCCATGGGAAAGCGCCGCGCGTCGGCCCGGAGGCACGCCAGGCGCGGGTGGAATCCGCGCAGGATGCGGGGACCCTCCACGCCGGTCCACAGGTGGACCTGCGCTCCCGGGAACGCGTCGAGCACGAGCTGGAGCGCGGGCGTGAGCATGACCAGGTCGCCGCCGCGGCCCATGCGCACGGCGAGGATGCGCTCCGGGGCGCGGGGTGTCACGGGTGCATCGCCAAATGCCGGGGTTCTCATCATGTCGTGGCGCATCATGCACCGGAACGGCCCGATCCGCCCCGGGGAAATCCTCGGCGGGCGCGCGATTCCGGTGGGGAGCTCCGGGGAGCTCAGGGCGAAACCCGGCTCCGTCCTGGCCCCGCGGTCGTTTGCGGCACGGCATCCGGGCTCTCCTGGAACTCTGAGCGCAACGCCGCTCCCGCCCGGCGCGCGAACCACCACAGGCCGAGGGCGATCACGGCCAGCGGCAGCAGCGACATGAACACGGTCGCGTTGAAGATGGCCCTGCGCGCGCGCTCGTCGGTCAGCACCGAGCACACGGCGCACGCCTGCGCCAGGCGCGGGAGCGCCAGTGCGAGTGCGGCGGCGGGGAGAACCCGCGGGGCGCGGCTCACCGGTAGACCCGCCAGTAGAGCACCGGCCAGACCAGGACGACGAAGTACCAGAACATGCGAACGGCGGCGAAGCGGCCCTCGGTGAGAGTGCGCGCGAGCAGCAGCCGCCACGCCAGCGCGAGCGTGACGATGGCCCCCACGGCGTGCAGCGCGTGCGCGCCGATGATGACGTAGAAGAACGAGCCGAGCTGGCTGGACGTGAGCGTCAGGCCCTGGCGCAGCAGCGCGGTCCACTCGGCGCCCTGCAGCGCCACGAACGCGGCGCCCAGCGCCAGCGCACCGCCGGTCCAGCGGACCGCGGCGTCCTGCCGGCCGCGTTTGAACGCGCGCCCGGCGAGCCAGAGCGCCACGCCGCTCAGCAGCAGCGCGAGCGTGTTGAGCGCCGTGCGCTCGACCGGCAGCCGCGGCTGGCCCGCGGGCGGCCACGCGCCGACGGGCGCGGAGTCGCGCACGATCGAGAACGCGGAGACGAACCCCGAGAACAGCATGATCTCGGTGAACACGAACAGCGCCATGCCGAGCGCGCCGTTCTCGCCGAAGCGCCGCCGCGGGGCGGCGCTCGTCGCGGGCTCAGTGGCCGGCTTCACCGGCCTCCTTCCCGGTTCCGGGCTGCTCGTGCGACGGCGGCAGCTGGTGCCAGCCGGCGGTCTTCACCCAGCGCTGGCCCGAGTCGCGGCCCACGTCGGGCGAGACGCCGGCGTAGAGCAGTACCATGAACACCAGCGCGAGCCCCAGCGCCCAGTGGATCCAGCGCTTCTCGACGTTCAAGTGCATGAAGTTCCTGGCGACCATGTAGGCCTTCACCAGCGCGACGCCAAACGCGGCGATCAGCGTGACCGTGCGGATGCCGAGCATGGGACCGAACACGCTGACGGCCAGCAGCGCGACGAGGATCGCGTAGACCTTGAGGTAGTTCGGGTGCGAGTGGGCCTGCGCGTGTGCGGACATGTGGGCCTCCGGCCTACCTGGCGATGTACAGCAGCGGGAAGAGAAAGATCCACACGAGGTCGACGAAGTGCCAGTAGATGCCGATGTTCTCGACGCGGTGGAGGTCCTGGTTCTTCTCCGCCGAGGACGCGACCCAGAGCATGACGGCCATGCCGGCGATGACGTGGAACGCGTGCAGGCCCGCGGCGGTGTAGTAGTAGCCCCAGAAGCCGCCGGACTGGATCACGAAGCCTTCCACGATCTCGTGGCGCCACTCGAGAGCCTTCACGGTGAGGAACACGAGGCCGCCCAGGCAGGTCAGCCGCAGGAAGCCCGCGGCCCGCCTGCCGTCGCCCTCGACGGCCGCCTTGTGCGCGTACACCGCGGAGAGGCTCGAGGTGAGCAGCACGAGCGTGTTGAATGCGCCGGCCCACGTGTTCGTGTGCGCGGCCTGCGCGCCCCACTCCGCGTGCGCGATGCGGTTCATCACGTAGGAGGCGAGCAGGCCGCCGAAGATGACGATCTCCGACACCACCACCCACCACACGGCCAGCCGGCCGGTGGGGATGCCCATGGCGCTGCGCGTCGTCGCGATCGTGGAACTCACGCGGACCTCCCTCAGTCCTTCTCGTCCTGGGGCCAGAAGTCCTGCGCCCGGCCGGGGACGCTGTATTCGTAGGGCCCGCGGTGACACTCGGGCAGCACTGGCCAGTTGCCGTGCGGCGGCGGCGAGTCGGCGGTCCACTCCAGCGTGTTCGCCTTCCACGGGTTCCTCCCCACGCGGGGCCCGCGGAACATGCTGATCACATAGTTGAGGATGAACACGGGCTGGAAGGCCAGCATGATCAGCAGCGACACGGTGGCGATGATGCGCAGGGCCTGAAACTCGGGCGTCGCGAGGTGCGGAAAGTTGTGGTAGTCGAAGATGCGGCGGTGCTCGCCCGCGGCGCCGAGGATGAACAGCGGAATGAAGATGCCGTTGAACGGGATCACCGTTCCCCAGAAGTGCACCTTGCCCCAGAACTCGTTCAGGGCGCGGCCGAACATCTTGGGGAACCAGTAGGTCACGCCCGACATCACCGCGATGATCGCGATCGGGAAGAACGTGTAGTGGAAGTGCGCGATGACGAAGTAGGTGTCGTGGAAGTACACGTCCGCGCCGCTCGCGCCCAGGTAGATGCCGGTGACGCCGCCGATCAGGAACTCGGCCATGAACGCCAGCGCCCACAGCATGGGCGTGCCGAACGTGATCGAGCCGCCGTAGAGCGTGGCGATGTACACGAAGCACATCTCGGCGATCGGGATCGAGATCAGCACCGTGGTGACGGTGAAGATGTTCGCCATGCGCGGGTCGATGCCGGCGACGAACTGGTGGTGCGCCCACACGAAGAAGCTCAGCACCGCGGTGGCGATGATCGTGTAGAGGATGGTCCGGTACGCGAACAGCTTCTTGCGCGCGAACACGGCCATGACCTCGGCCACAATGCCCATGGCGGGCAACAGCACCACGTAGACCTCGGGGTGACCGAAGAACCAGAACAGGTGCTGCCACAGGATCGGGTCGCCGCCGCGGGTCGGGTTGAAGAAGCTGGTCCCGAGCGTCTGGTCGAACAGCAGCATGACCGCGCCGGCCACCAGCGGGCCGACCGAGGCCATGAACATCACGCTGGCAATGACGATCGTCCACACCACGATGGGCACGTCGAACGCCTTCATGCCGGGTGCTCGGGCGTTCATCGCGGTGACGATGAAGTTGATGCCGCCGAGCAGGAACGCCACGAACTCGATCGCCACGGCGGAAAGCCAGAGCGAGGAGCCGAGCGGCGTGAGGTTGTAGGCCTTGTTCGCCGACAGCGGCGGATACGCGGTCCACGCGCCGCCGAAGCCGCCGTTCTGCACGAACAGCGACGACGCCAGCACCAGCACGCTGACCAGGAACATCTGGTAGCTGAGCCGGTTCAGACGCGGGAACACCATGTCGTCCGCGCCGATCATGAGCGGGATGATGTAGTTGCCGAAGCCGGCGATGAGCACGGGCATCGCGACCCAGAAGATCATGATGCTGCCGTGGTTGGTCACCAGCATGTTGTAC
>CAIXRL010000733.1 GCA_903921835.1 Candidatus Eiseniibacteriota bacterium
CCGGTGGGTACCCCGGAACCGTGTTGTCAACACGATGAGGACAGCGGCCGGTCGAGCTTCGGGGTACCCACCGAAGGTGGGTCCGGATGACGCGCAGATCGCGCTCGCAGGCCGCGGGCTCATGAATAATGCGGGCTAGAGTTCCAGCCGCAGTCGCTTGAGCCGCGCGTAGAGCGTCTTGCGGCTCACGCCGAGCAACCGCGCGAGCCGGCTCTTGTTGCCGTGCGCGTCGCGCCACGCGGTCACGATCGCATCACGCTCGCCCGGCGCGCGGTCCTCACGCGCCGCCGGCACGACGTCGCCCACCAGGAAGGGCAGCAGGTCGCGCGCGCTCACGGGTTCGCCGCCGGGATGCAGCGCGGCGATGCGCTTCATCGAGTTCTCGAGCTCGCGCACATTTCCCGGCCAGGCGTACGTGGCCAGGACGCCTTCGGCGTCGGCCGCGAGGCGTGGACCGTCGATCCCGCCATAGAAGGACAGGAAGTGCCGGGCCAGGGGCACGATGTCCTCGGAGCGCTCGCACAGCGCCGGCAGGCGAATCTCGATCTCGTTCAGCCGGAAGAGCAGGTCGCGACGGAAGAGCCTCTCGCCTTCCGCGCCCCGCAGCATGCGGTTCGTCGCGGCGATGATGCGCACGTCGGCGCGCCGCACCTGCGTTTCGCCCAGGCGCAGGTACTCGCCGCTCTCCAGAAAGCGCAGCAGCGTCACCTGCACGTCGTGCGGCAGCTCGCCGGCTTCGTCCAGGAACAGCGTGCCCCCGTGCGCCGCCTCGACGAGACCAGCTCCCTCGGCATGCGCACCCGTGAAGGCGCCCTTGCGATGGCCGAAGAGCTGCGAAAGCGCGAGGTCGGCGCGCAGCGCGCCGCAGTTCACCGCGAGGAACGGCTTCCCGGCGCGCGTCGAGAGCGAGTGGATCGTGCGGGCCACGAGCTCCTTGCCGGTGCCGGTCTCGCCGAGCAGCAACACACTGAGCTCGGTCGCCGCCGCGCGGCGCGCCAGCGTCTCGATCCGTCGCATCGCTCCGGAACACGCGACCAGGCTCGGGGCGCGGTGGCGCCGCCCGAGCAGGGACTCGATACGAGCGGGCGGCGGCGCGCTCGGCGCGCCGAGCACGCGCTGCAGCTCCGCCTCCGCGTGCTCGAGACCGTGGGTGCAGCCGATCTCGGCGAACAGTGCGCACGCCTGGAACAGCGGGATGCGCGCCCTGCCAGGGTCATCGGCGTTCCGGCCCATCAGCAGGCAGGTCTTCGCGAGCTCGAAGCGCTCGTGGCACGCGCGCAGCAGGCTCGCCGCGGTCGTCCAGCGCTCCATCGCCTCGGCGCGCGCGCCGCGGGCCAGCGCGATCTCGCCCGCCACGCGGTGCGCGATCGCCTGTTCGAGGCGATCGTCGGTGTAGCGCGCGAGTCGCTGCGAGCGGCGGCACGCCGCCTCCGCCTCGCCCAGGCGCCCGAGCGCGCACAGCACTTCGGCGCGACGACGCTCGATCTCGACGACCAGGTCGCCCTCGGGCGCGGTGCGCTCGGCCAGCGCGAGCGCCTCGTGATAACGCGCCATCGCGGATTCGGGACGGTCACGGTCGTGGTCCAACTCGCCCAGGAACTCCAGGGCCAGCACTTCCTCGCGCCGCGCGCCCAGGCCGCGGGCGCGTTCGAGCGCGGAAAGCAGCTGCGATTCCGCCTCGGTGAAGTGACGCTGCAGGCGCGCCACGTTGCCGAGGCCGATCGCGACGCGCGCCAGCCTGAGCTCGTCGCCGACGCGTGCGAGCACGTGCTCGCACTCGCGGTAGCGCTCGGCGGCGCGTGCCCACTCCCCCGTCTTCTGATGGACGATGCCGAGGTTCATCAGCGGGCTCGCGGTATCCGCGAGGTGCCCGCCCTGCTCGTAGACCTCGAGCGCGGCCTTGAAGTGCGCAATCGCCGGATCCCACTCGCACAGGTTCTTGTGCACGAGGCCGAGGTTGTTCCGCACGCGCGCCGAGTTCAGCGTGTCGCCAAGCCGGCGGTAGAGCGCCAGCGCCTGCTCACCCCGGTCCCGCGCCGCCTCGAGATTGCCCGCGCGGTAGTCCGTCGTGCCCAGCACCGTCAGCGCGTGCGCCGAATGCGCGAGGTCCCCGCAGCCGTCGGCCAGTTCGAGCGCGAGCGCGGCGGCGCCGGCGCACTCCTCGATGCGCCCGAGATCCTGCAGCGCGCGCGCCATTTGCACGTGGAGCCGCGCGCGCAGCGGCACCGAGTCGAGCCCCGCCTCGTCCCGGAGAAGGCCACGACACTGGGCGAGCGCCGCCTGGGAATCCCCGCGGGCGAGCCGGCACGCCACAGCCTTGCTCTCGATGGCCGTGCGGGACACTCGCGACAGCAGGCGGGCCGCGGGCAGCGACAGCAGCCGGTCCAGCGTCTCCAGCGCGGGCAGGTAGTAGTCCGCCTGAAGATACAGATCCGCGAGCGCCTCGAGATCGGCCGGCGCCGGCGCCCCGGAACCACCCGGGGCGGACGCCAGCCGCTCTTCAAGGGACGCGATTCTGCTCCGGTCAGACATGGACCGCTGTCTCCGATGCAACGGTTCGAGGGAATCACCCAGGACGGTGGGCGCGTGAACTGCACGACCTCAGTCGTGCAGGTAGAACACCCGCACCATCTGAAGCACGATGCGGACCTTGATCACCCAGGCATTCCGCGCGGTCCCCGCCTCGCTCGGCCCGGCCGGAGCCTGGTGCACGGACCCCACCCTGTTGCCACGACCCGCGACGGAAGTCGGGCGACCGGTGTTGGATGGCGAATCGGGATCTCCGGACGCGCCTGGTTCGGGACCCTGCCCCACGCCCCCGGTCGAGACAACATTGCTCGCCAGGCACCTCGCCGGATCGGAGACGAGAAGCCCCAGACCAAGCACACAGGCGAGCGTAATGGTCCAACAACGGTTCATCAGGCTGCGATACATGAAGCCACCCTTTGTCCCAGTCGTTCTGCTCGTTGCCGCGATTGGCTCTCGGCAAGCTGCGAGGAAGCCCGCACGGAGGAACCGTGGCCTTCACGGGAGTCGGACACACGGTCGGACCCCCGGGAAAGCTGTGGCTCTCACACGCCCGGGCCTTCCAAAAGGCTAGTCCTCGGGCCGGGGCCGGGCAAGAGGAATGTTCTTGAGGAATGTCCCGAAGGGGCCGGCGGCCGGCCGCCGGTGGAACAGATCAAGCGTCCGTGGCGAGGCTCCGGGAACCGCAGAGTCGCGGCGCGGCGCCGCGCC
>CAIXRL010000734.1 GCA_903921835.1 Candidatus Eiseniibacteriota bacterium
ACTACCTCAACGACGTCTGGGCGCTGTCGCTGGCAGGCACGCCGGGCTGGACGCAACTGTCTCCCTCGGGCACGCCGCCGGTCGCGCGGGAAGTCCACACCGCGATCTACGACCCGGTTCGCGACCGCATGGTGGTGTTCGGGGGCGTCTCGGACTCCTCCTACCTCAACGACGTCTGGGCGCTGTCGCTGGCAGGCACGCCGGCCTGGACGCAACTGTCTCCCTCGGGCAGCACGCCGCCGGTCGCGCGGTACAGCCACACCGCGATCTACGATCCGGTTCGCGACCGCATGGTGGTGTTCGGGGGCTCCTCGGGCTCGGGGCGCTCCTCCCTCGCGAACGACGTCTGGGCGCTCGGGTGGTGCACGACCTGCACCGTGGTTGACTGGCCGCAGGCGCAGCCGCTCATTGCTGGCTTGCGGCCGCCTGCGCCGAATCCGACCCGTGGCACGACTGCGGTGAGCTTCGCCCTCGCGCAGGCGGGCCGCGTCCAGCTCGGTGTCTACGATGTCAGCGGGCGGCGGGTGCGCCAGCTCGTGGATGGCGAGCGCCGTGCCGGAGCCGAGACGGTGGTCTGGAACGGAACCGCCGAGTCGGGGGCGAAGCTGGGAGCCGGCGTGTACTTCGTGAGGTTGGCGGGTCCAGGAATCCGCGAGACGCGAAGGGTGATCTTGTTGAGGTAGCGCCCGACCTGGTACTTGCGATTCCGCCTACGAGTGCCCCGGCGCCTGCTTCGCCGGGCACTCGTGTTTCGGCCGCGTACGAGCTGCGCATCTGGGCGTGAGCGAAGGGGCGGCTTCGTCGCGCAGCGCGCCGAGGCGCACCGCTCTGCTGCCAAGTGCGTCCCGACGTCATCACGCCCGCTCGCTCTCGAGGGTTCCGCCACCAGGAGGCGCGGACATCCATCGGCCCCGCCTTGGCCGCCGGTAGCTCCTCCGGATCCCGCAATTGAAACCTGCACTCGCACCATGGCGCCGACTCTGGACAAGGGTTCACTGTTCCCATAGAATCCGTTGCTACATGAAGACTTCCGCGCGTTTTTCGCGTCCGCAGGTCGCCATCGTGGGGCCCTATCCGCCCCCCTACGGAGGCATCGCCGTGGGCATCCAGCGGCTGTGCTGCTACCTCGAAGCGAACGACGTGGATTTCCTGGTGTACAACGAGGCAGCCCGGAGTTCTGCCGCCGAGCGCTTGCAGGGTGTGGGCGGACCACGTCGCACGCTGCTGAGGGCCTTCGCGGCCGGCCCCACGCGCATACTCCACTACCAGAGCCTGGACTGGCGGATGCGTTGCCTGGTGGCTCTGTGGGGCATGCTGACCGGCCGCAAGAGCGTGATCTCGATCCACGCCGAGTGCCCCGAGTTCTCCATGCAGGGCCCACCACTCCGGAACGCGTTGATCCGCTTCTTCCTCAAGCGCACCTCGGCGGTGATCGCGTGCAACCCGGACATCGTGGAGCAGGTGGCCGGGCTGACCGGCGACCGCTCGCGCGTGCATCATGTGCCGGCCTTCATGCTGCCGCCGCCTTCGGCTGCAGACGCGGCGTTGCCGGCGGAGCTGGAAGCGTTTCTGGCCGCGCATTCCCCCAGGCTCCTGTGGGTGGGTTCCTCGGAACTCATGGGGGGCCGCGACCTCTATGGCCTCGACCAGACGTTGACCATGCTGGAGCGGCTCCGGGAGCATTTCCCCGGTCTGGGCTGCGTGCTGTGGTTCAGCAGCAATCGAGCCGAGGCGCACTGGAAGGCGCTGTGGCAGAGGTGCGTGGAGCGAGGGCTGGACCGGATGCTGTTCGTGCAGAACGCCGGGCTCCCCGAGATCTTCCCGCTCTTCCGGCGGTGTGACGTATTCCTGAGGCCCACCATCACCGACGGGGACTCGGTCAGCGTGCGCGAGGCGCTCGCCCTGGGCACCCCGGTGGTGGCCAGCGACGTCGCACCCCGGCCCTCGATGTGCGTTACCTTCCGCGTTTCGGACGCGAACGATTTCCTTTCGAAGGTGGAGGCCGTCCTGGGGGATCTCGAAACGGCGCGGGCCAAGGCGGCCAGCGAGCCCCATGAGGACAATGGCGGCAAGATTCTCGCCATCTACAGGGAGCTGGGTCTGTGAGCACCTACTGGAAGAAGCGCAAGGTCCTGGTGACAGGCGCCGCCGGATTCATCGGCAGCCACCTGGTGGAACGGCTGGTGGCTGAAGGCGCGGACGTCCGGGCCTTCGTTCACTACAACAGTCGCGGTGAATGGGGCAACCTCGAGTTGCTGCCCGCGGCCACCCGGCGGGCCATTGATGTCGTGGCCGGCGACCTCATCGATCCGCGCAGCGTGCAGCAGGTGGTGGACGACCGTCACACGGTGTTTCACCTGGGGGCACTGATCGCCATTCCCTACTCGTACACTGCACCTGCGAGCTACGTGGCGGTCAACATTCAGGGAACGCTCAACGTGCTGGAGGCGTGCCGCCGCGCGGGCACCGCGCGGATCGTGCACACCTCGACCTCCGAGGCCTACGGCACCGCGCGCTACGTCCCCATGGACGAGGCCCACCCGCTCCAGGGCCAGTCGCCGTACTCCGCCAGCAAGATCGGCGCGGACAAGCTCGCCGAGAGCTACCACCTGAGCTTCGGTCTGCCGGTGTCCACCATCCGGCCATTCAACTGCTACGGGCCACGCCAGTCGGCGCGGGCCATCATCCCAACGATCCTCACGCAGATGCTCACGGGGCGAACCACGCTTCGACTGGGCTCGCTCTCCCCGGTGCGCGACTTCACCTACGTGGGCGACACGGTGGACGGCTTCCTGCGGATCGCCGAGTCCCGCAAGAGCGTGGGTGAGGTCCTGAACGTCGGATCCGGCAAGGGCGTCACCATCGGCGACGTGGTGAAGCTGGCCGAGCAGGTGTGCGGCGTGAAGGTGAAGGTCCTGACCGAGCGAGCCAGGGTGCGGCCCGAGAAGAGCGAGGTGCTGCGCCTCCTGTGCAGCAGCGCCCGCATGCGCCGGCTGACCGGCTGGAAGCCGCGCGTCACGCTCCGCCAGGGTCTGGAGTCCGTGCGTGAGTACCTGGCGGCCAACCTGGACCGGTACAAGACCGACCGGTACGTGGTCTGACATGCGCGCGGTCATCCTGGCAGGCGGCAAGGGCTCGCGGCTCAGACCCTACACCACGGTGTTCCCCAAGCCCCTGGTGCCGGTCGGTGACCAGCCCATCCTGGACTTGGTCCTCCAGCAGCTCCGGGCGGGCGGCTTCACGCACATCACGCTCGCTCTGGGACACATGGGCCAGCTGATCCAGGCCTACTGCGGCGATGGCTCGCGCTGGGGCCTCACCATTGACTACAGTTTCGAGGACTCGCCGCTCGGCACCGTCGGTCCGCTGGCCCTGGCCGCGCCGCCCGAGGAGCACTTCCTCACCATGAACGGCGATCTCCTGACCGACCTCGATTACGGGGCGGTGCTGGCCGACCACATCCGCAGCGGCCGCCTGGCGACCGTCACGGTGTTCGACAAGAAGGTGCCGATCGACCTCGGCGTGCTGGAGCTGGGTCCCCAGGGCGAGCTGCTGGATTACATCGAGAAGCCCACGCTCAGCTATCACGTCAGCACCGGCATCTACTCCTTCCACCGGCGCATCCTGGACTTCATACCCAGGGGCCAGCGGCTGGACTTTCCCGACCTGGTGCGCACGCTGATCCAGCGCAAGGAGCTCATCGGCACCTACCACTTCCGCGGGCGCTGGCTGGACATCGGCCGGCCCGAGGACCACGCGCTGGCCATGGACATGCTGGACGCGGATCCCGAGGTCTTCCTCCCCAGGAAATCATGACGCTGCTCATCACCGGTGCCGCGGGCTTCCTGGGCCGCGCGCTCACGCGGGCGGTCCTGGCCGCCGAGCCCGGCGCGCGCGTGGTGGGGCTGGGTCCGTACCCGCCCGGAGCCCCGCTCGAGGACGGCGTGAGCTACGAGCTGGGCAGTGCCTCGGACGCTGACCGGGTGGCCGAGGTGATTCGGGCCCACGGTGTGGACGCGGTGGCGCACCTCGCGCGAGCCGAGCGCGAGGTCGAGATCGGCGCTCTGATGCTCTCGCACCTGGGCAACGCGCTGGGAGTGCTCCTGGGAGCTTCGCGCGCGGGCGGCGTGCATCGGGCGCTCTTCCTGGGCTCGGCCGCCGAGTACGGGCTCGCGCGGGAGAGCGAGTTGCCGCTCGCCGAGACCCACCCGCTCCGACCCGCTTCGCCCTACGGACACGCCAAGGTGGCCGAGACCACGCTCGCCCTGCTCGCACCCGAGCGCCTGGGGGTGCCCGTCTGCGTGGCCCGCGTGTTCAACCCGGTGGGCCCGGGGCAGGACACCAACTTCGTGTGCGGTGTGCTGGTGACGCAGTTCGGCGCCATGCGGAGAGCCGGTGCGCCCTCGCCGCTCCGCCTTGGCCCGCTGGCTCCGCTGCGGGATTTCGTCGACGTCCGGGACGTGGCCGAGGCCCTGCGGCTCCTGCTGCTGCGTGGGCAGCCCGGAGAGTGCTACAACGTCGGATCCGGCAAGGGAACCCGTGTGCGCGAGATCATCTCCCTGCTCGAGGAGATCACCGGCATACGCCCGCCCATCGAATCATGGCAGCCCGACTCCGCCCCCGACGCTGCGGAGCACAGCGTCGCCGCCGTGGACAAGTTGCACGCCGCCACTTCCTTTGTGCCGCGAGTACCGCTGCGCGACTCCCTGAGAGCCATGCTCGAGACCGCGGGCCGAGCGGGCTCGTTGCCCTAAATGACTTTCCACGATTCGGCATCCGCGCCTGAAATGTAAACGGACACGCGGTTCGGACCGAAGGTTTCGCTTGACAGGCTTGCGCAGCGCCCCTGCCCGCGCCCGCGAGTCGCCCCTGCGCCTGCGCTGACGCGTGCGCCAGCCGCCCGTGCGGCCACCTTCGGCGGTCCCTTCGCACGCGTTGTCG
>CAIXRL010000735.1 GCA_903921835.1 Candidatus Eiseniibacteriota bacterium
CACCTGTTCTCGCCCGACGTCTCCGGCCAGTTCGCGGTGTTCTTCAAGGACATCTACGGGCTGATCACGGTGCGGCAGGAGCGCGACGAGAGCGGAAACCTGGTTCCCGTGTATTTCAACGGTGACTACGCCTCGGCGCGCGGCTTCGAGGCCAGCATGTCCAAGAGCTTCAGCCACAAGTTCTCGGCCGACGTGAACTACACGTACTCGATCGCGACCGGTGTCGCCTCGGACCCCAACCAGGCGCTGCAGTTCTTCAACGGTGGCCGGCTCTACCTGCCGATTTCCGAGCAGGCGCTCGACTGGGACCAGCGGAACACCATCAGCGTCAGTGCCGTGATCCGCGATCCGGGCAAGTGGGGCTTCAACATGCTGTGGAGCTACGGCTCGGGGTTCCCGTTCACGCCGACCTTCCGCAACGACCGGCGTCCCGACCCCGTGCTGAACAACTCGCTGCGGCTGCCGTCCCAGGCGCGCCTGGCCATTGTCGGCGACAAGTTCTACAAGGTGTGGGGCCAGAACGTCACGCTGTTCGTGGACGCCCGCAACGTGCTCGACGCGAAGAACATTGCAAGCCTGGGCGCGAATACGGCTCCCAACCCCTACCTCAATACCGCCGGGGACGACTACCTGATCTACTCCACGTAAACGGGTCGGGCGGGAGGGGCTTATCTCCAGGACGTCAACGGCGACGGCATCCCTGACTGGGTCCCCGTGCACGATCCCCGCGTCTTCGATGAAGGCCGGAGTGTTCGCATGGGTGTCAGTATCACGTTCTAGATCGGCGCATCGGGGCAGCAGAGGAGCTCGGACGAAATGAGACGATTCTTTGAACGCGTCGCCGGAATCGCCCTGCTCGTGGGGGTCGCGTTGGTGTGGGCGCAGCCGGGGGCCGCAAGGGTGAAGGAAGGCGACCCCGAATACGGGGACCTGCAGGAGTTGCAGCGCGAATGGCAGGTCGGAGCGTTCGCGCCCCAACCGGGGCAGAGAGTCCAGCGCCCGGCGGACATCCCGGACATTTTCGGGCCCGGCGCGGTGCTGTCGGCGGGTCGCGTGTTCATGAAGTGCACCAACTACGGTCTTGACGGAAATCCATTCACAGCCGTCTCCTCCGATCCATCGGGCCAGTGGCCGGGCGCGTCGGGGGTCGAGTACCTGAACTTCATTGCCATAGCGGTGGGCGCGAAGAATCCGCTCGCCACCGATCCGACGGCCGTGCACCGCGTGAGCTACTCGACCGAGTGGCGGCCTCCCACGCTGGACACACGTGACCGTATGTACCGCTCGTTCGAAGGCGAGGTCCATGGCGAGCGCTTCATCAACGATGACGGCGACAAGGATGTGATCAGCGGCGAGCCGCTCATCGACGAGGACCGTCTCGACGGCCGGGACAACGATGGGGACGGGTTGGTCGACGAGGATTTCGCGGCGATCGGGCAGCAGATGTACACGGGTGTCATGCGCGACGACACGCCGGAGGCCGTTGCCGCCGCGACGGCCGAGAAGCACGTTCCGCTCGGGCTCGAGCTCTTCAAGAGCGATTGGGCCTACTCGGTTGCCGGCTACCAGGATTTCGACGTCATTCAGTACGATATCTACAACCGCTCGGGACACCAGCTCGACTCGGTCTTCATCGGTTTCCGCACCGACATGGATTGTGGTCCGATCGACAAGAGCGGCTACTGGGCTGATGACTACCACCTGCCGTTCTATCCACAAGGCGACTTCCTGTTCAAGGTTGATCCCTCTATGGACGGCCGGTACCAGTCTGCCCACCGCGATGGCCTGGGTGGCGTTGCCAGCGGCCAACCGCTATGCCCCGCCTACAAGATTCACATCCAGGGTTGGTCCTGTGTGGACGACGATGGCGATGGTGCCAGGACCCCGGGGGTTGCGACGGTCCTGCTCCTGGGGTACAGCCTGGATCAGAGTTATGGCGACATCACGGCCTACCCCCCCGCCGGAATCAAAGGGCCCACGGATATTCGCCTTCGAGCCTTCCGTTCCTTCCTGAGCGGCACGTCCTTCGCCGACGGAGGGGCGCCGACAATTGACGCCCAGCGTTATCAGTTCATGGCCGGCAACGATGGCGTCGACCCGAAGACGCACTTCGTCAACCCACCGCCGGATCCCGTTCCGACGAAGGGCGACTATTCCGAATGGACTTCGGTCGGTCCCTGGCTGCGGCTGGCGGACGGCGAGCATCTGCAGGCGACGATTGCCTTCCTGGTCGCGACCGGAACCAATGGACTCGGGAATGGCTACATGGCCGACTACTCGAGCAAGGTGGACGCAACCCAAAAGCCACCAGCGGTGACGGACGCGTCGAAGATAGCGGCTCTCAGGGAGAAGTATCCCACGCTGGACGTGGCGCTCACGGCCCAGATCGCCTACGAAGGCGTGTACGAAGTGAACCGGTCGGACTGGCCGTCGACCTGGTTGACAGACGACCATGGCCGAGAGGTCCCGCTGATAGCGCCCAAGGGCACGAAGAGATTCTATCAGCAGGGCTGCGCGACGCACGATCTCGAGCCGCGCGAGGTCAACGACAGCAAGTACACGTGGTTCGATTTCGACTGCGACTATTGCACGGGTGCCTTCAGTCCTGGTTCGGGTGGCCTGTTCCACCGCACCTGGGTGGCCGCGTCGCCACCGCCGAGCCCGGCGACGAACACGTCGGCTGCCTATAACTACACGGACAACCCGAACCGTCTTCAGCGCTTCATTCCCGCGGGCGATGGTCAGGTGACGATCGCATGGGACAATCTCTCCGAGACGACTCCGAATCCCAAGAACGGTAGGTTCGATTTCCGAGGGTACAAGGTGTGGAAGGTTTCCAACTGGATGCGGCCGGTCGGCTCCAGTGGTCCGCAGGCGAAGGACTGGACGCTGCTTGCCGAGTATCGTCTGTTCAGTTCCGCTCCAACGAACGGGCATAAGATCCTGTGCCCGCCGGAGAGTATTGGACCCGGCAGGCCGTGCGCCGCCAATGGCGACTCGCTGCTGGTTGGGCCGAGCACATTCATTCCCCAGAAGAACGCCTACGAGCCGCTTCTGCTCCATAGCGGCGAGCTCTGGAATGGCCAGACGGGAGAGGTGCTTCGTCCGGACGAGACCGTGGGCTGTATCAAGGATCCGAAGGATCCGCGTGGCGGTTGCTTGGAAGTTGCGGGTGACTCGCTCTGCACGACGATCATACCGGTGTCGCACATCAGCTACCCTGTGGGCCGCTGGCATATCGTAGACAGACAGGTGAAGAACGGGTTTCTCTACTTCTACTCCGTCACCGCATTTGGCGCGCCGGACGCCGTTGGCGGGTTGCCCGAGCTCGAGAGCAGCAGCGCTGCCGTCGAAGCCGACGGCGTCGTGCCACAGAAGAGCGTGGATCTCGTGAGCAGCGGCTCGCATGTCTGGGTGGTCCCGAACCCCTACCGTGGGGGGACGATATCGACTCGGCCGTCCTCGTGGGACCTGATCCCGAATGCGTCCGATCCGACCGGCACGCACGTGGACTTCCTGGGCCTGCCGCGAGGCGACTGGCGGATCAAGATCTTCACCGTTTCCGGCGACCTTGTCGTGGAACTGGGTGCGCGTGACGCTGTCAATGAGTCCATTCGTCCCGCCATCACCGATTCCCTGGGGACAACGAGGGCTGGGTCCAACCGCCAGGCGGACAACTTGAATGACGGTCAAGCCCGCTGGAACCTGATTTCCCGCAATGGGCAGGACGTCGTGAGCGGCATCTACCTTTTCACGGTCGAGCTCGGCGGCGCCGTGAAGCACCGGGGCAAGTTCGTCATCATCCGCTAGCCCGCATTATTCATGAACCGCGAGCCGAGAGTGCGAGATGTGCAGCAGCCGGACCCGACTTTGGTGCGTTCCCGAGATCGACGGGCCGCGCCGGAACTGTGTTGTGGACGCGTTGAGGACAATGGCCGGTCGAGCTTCGCAGCGGATGACGCGCAGATCGCGCTCGCAGGCCGCCGGCTCAATGAATGCTCCGGGCTTGCGGCGAGCTGAAGGAGGAAGAACCGTGAAGAGATGGATCGCGGCGATGGGCTTTGCCGGACTGCTGGTGCCGGGTCTCGTATTCGCCGGTCTGTTCGAAAAGGTCGGAACGTTCGACGGGCAGTTTCTGAAGATCGACGTGGGCGCACGTGGTGCGGCGATGGGTGGTGCATTTGTTGCAGTCGCAGATGATGCCACGGCGTTGTACTGGAACGCGGCCGGCGTCGCTCGTATTGAGACCGACAAGTCGGAGCTCTCGCTCAACCACGCCAACTGGCCGGCGGACCTATCGTTCGACCAGGTGGGGTACGTCTTTCACGTGAAGAAGATTCCGGGGGCCTTCGGCATTCACGTCCGATCACTCTCCATGCAACCGATGGCAGTCACGACGGCCACCCAGCAGGACGAATCCGGGCCGAACAGCACCGGTGTGACCTTTGATGCCGGCATGATGGCGTTCGGCGCCACGTATGCCCGCTCGCTGACGGACAAGTTCAGCGCGGGTGCCACGGTCAACCTGCTGCACGAGGGTCTCGCAGAGATCAGCCAGCAGGCCGTGACGTTCGACATCGGTACGCTCTACGACGTCGGCACGGCGGGCATGAAGATCGGCATGGCGATCTCGAACATCGGTTCTGAGATCAAGTTCATCGACCGCAGCGCACGGATCCCTGCGGTCTTCCGGGTCGGGACGTCGGCGACGCTGATGTCGTCGAGTGACCAGAAGCTCATCGGCTCGTTCGAGTTCTCGCACCCTCCCGACAACGCCGAGCGCATGAACGTTGGCGCGGAGTACTCGTTCCGGAAGTACCTTTTCGTTCGTGGCGGATACAACATCAACTACGATTCCGAGGGGCTCGCCGCGGGTGTGGGCTTCCACTTCCCGGTTTCGGTGGCGGGCATGGCCGATCTCGATTACGCCTACACGGACATGAAGGATCTGGGTGCCACGCATCGCTTTTCGCTGACCTTCCAGTTCTGAGGCGGCCACGGGTCTTTCCCTCCGCTTCGCCATGCGACCGGCGCGACTCCCTCGGGGGGCGCGCCGGTTTGCTTTCCGCGCCCTCTCGGCCGGCGCGTTGCTGATGCTGGCGTCGCTCGCACGGGCGGAGCGCATCGAGGGACCCGCGCCCTGGCGCCTGGGCGGACGCGTCGGCTTCACGCTCGACGCCAGTGCGCTGCCCGACAGCGGGGGGTGGACCCTCGAAGTGTCGCTGCGCGTGCCTCCGGCGACCCTTGCGCAGCTCGCCCGGGATCGCGCCGGGAACGCCTCCCTGCGCGCCGTGGTGCAGATCAAGAGCCGCTCCCGTGGCGCGCAGGAGTCCACGCAGGAGTTTGGTATCGTTGCCGCGGACACCGCGCTTGGACAGGGCAAGGTGGTCCTGGTGCGCTTCGCCGTGACGCCCGGGTCCTACGAGGTTCGCGCACGCCTCGCCGACATGCTCTCGCATCGGCGCGGGCTGATCCACGGCGGCGCCGACGATCACGAGGCGGTCGAGATCATCGGCAGCGCCAGCGTGCCGCAGCCGCAGGCGGGCCGGGACCTGGGCGACCTCGAGTTCCTCTGGCCCGAGACGGCCGCCGCGGCGCCACCCGCGTTCATTCGTGGCGGGCGCGTCGTGGTGCCGAACTCCGACCGGCTCTACGGGCTCATGGCGGGGGAGGTGCGCGCCCGCTTCGTCGCCCGGGGGCGCGAGGGTGATGAAGGCAGGCCATGGCGCTGGAAGGCGCGCTTGCTGGACGCCGCCGGTGCGGCACTCGCCCGGCGCGAGAGCACGGCGGCGGCGGGCCGGTTCCTGGACGCCGATGTCGCCTTCGACGTGACACGCGAGCCCGCGGGTGCCTACACGCTGGAGCTCGAGGCGTGGCAGGAGGGCGATCCGGGCACGCTGCTGCGGCGCTCGCGTTTCAGCATCGGCTGGCAGTCCGACACGTGGCTGCGCAGCGCAGCCGACATCGCCGACGAGGTGCACTTCCTGCTTTCGGCCGACGAGGAGGAGACGTTTGCGATCACGCCGCCCGGTGAACAGGAGCGCCAGCTCGACGTGTTCTGGGCGCGGCGTGACCCGACGCCGAAGACCGCCGAGAACGAGGCGAGGCTCACCTTCCGCGCGCGAGTCGCGCATGCCAACGCGACATTCGGCCCGATCGGCCCGATCAGGGGAATGTTCACCGACATGGGGCGCGTGTACATCCGCCACGGTGAGCCCGACGAGGTGCTGCGCCAGGTGATGCCGGCGGGAAACGAGACGCTGACCGAGCAGTTGCAGCAGATCCTCGACACGGAGACGCGCAGCCCCGAGGACGTGCGCCAGCACTCGCTCGGTGGGGACCAGCGTCCGTTCGAGGTGTGGACGTACGAAGGCGATCTCCCCCTGCCGCTCGACGTGGACCCGCGCGACAAGTCGCGCGGACCTTCCCGGCGCCGGCTGTTGTTCCTGTTCGTGGACGAGCAGGGGACGGGCGTCTACCGCCTTCGCTACTCGACCGAGTGAGCCGGCGGCGCCGGCCCGACGTCGCCGCGGCCAGGCTCCGGCGCGGCCGGTCGCACTCGCGCGTTCGCCGAACGCCGGTCCGCCCTGTCGCAGGCCCGGCGCGAGCGGGCCGCAGTCTTCACCTCTCCACCGTGTGTTTCATGAATCGTCACGGCGGGCCGCAGGGCGTTTCGTAACCGTCAATTGGAGTTGCAGTTCGCTCCTCGAGGGTCGTTCGCCGGGGTGGCGCGCTTGACCGTGCAAATTTGAGGCTGCATAGTGCGGCACCGTTCGGACGATAGTGTCGGTGCGCGTTTCGCGCGCTGTTTGCGCGGTCCAAACACACCGGAGGCGATTCCAGATGCGGCTGGGCATTCTCACCGGCGGTGGCGACTGCCCGGGCCTCAACGCGGTGATCCGGGCTGCCGTCGTGCGCTCGATTCGCACGTACGAGAGCCAGATCGTCGGCTTCCTGGATGGCTGGGTGGGCGTGCTCGAAGGGCACACCCGTGAACTGAGCCTGGACTCCATCTCGGGGATCCTGCCACGCGGCGGTACCGTGCTGGGAACCTCGCGCGTGGATCCCGCGCGCCGGGAAGGCGGCATCGAGGCGGTGCGCGACGCGGTGCGCATCTTCGGGCTCAACGGCCTGATCGTCTGCGGCGGCGAAGGCACGCTCTCGGGCGCCGCCGACCTGTCCGACGCCGGCATCCCCATCATCGGCGTGCCCAAGACGATCGACAACGACGTGCGGGGCACGGACTACTCGTTCGGCTTCGACACGGCGCTGGGCACAGTGGTGCACGCCATCGATGCCGTGCACTCGACGGCCGAGGCGCACGACCGCGTGATCGTGGTCGAGGTGATGGGACGCAGCGTGGGCTGGATCGCCATCTGCTCCGCGCTCGCGGGCGGCGGCGACGTGGTGGTCGCCCCCGAGGCGCCCATGAACGTGACCCAGGTGTGCGACGCGATCCGAGTGCGGCGCGCCCGCGGCCGCAAGTTCAGCATCGTGGTGATCGCCGAGGGCGCCGAGATGGCGCCCGAGCCGGACGGCACGAAGCTCGAGATCCCGCACCGCACGGACGAGTTCGGCCGGCCGCGCTACGGCGGCATCGGCAACGTGCTCGCGCACACGATCGAGCAGCGGCTGGGAATGGAGACGCGCACCGTGACGCTCGGCTACGTGCAGCGCGGCGGCACTCCGAGCGCCTTCGACCGCCTGCTCGGCACCCGCATGGGCATACACGCCGTGGACCTGGCCGCGCGCTCCGAGTTCGGGCGCATGGTGAGTCTGCAGGGCACGAGCGTGACGTCCGTGCCGCTTGCCGTGGTCCGCGAAGGGCCGCGTCCCGTGGATGAGAACATGCTGGAGGCCTACCGGGCCTTCTTTGGATGAAACCCCCGGCCCCGGCACGCGCCGGAGCCTGCACCCATCAAGGAGATCAATCATGGCGCTCAGAGTCGCAATCAATGGTTTCGGACGTATCGGCCGGCTGGTCGTTCGTGCAGCGGTGCAGCGCAAGGCCCCGATCGAGTTCGTTGCGGTGAACGACCTCACGGACGCGAACACGCTCGCGCACCTGCTGAAGTACGACACCGTGCACCGCGTGTGGGCCGAGGCGGCGAGCAAGGCCGTGGACGGCAACCTGATGGTGGCCGGCAAGGCCATCCCGGTCAGCGCCGAGAAGGACCCGAGCAAGCTGCCGTGGGGCACGCTGGGCGTCGACGTCGTGCTCGAGTCCACCGGCAAGTTCACCGATCGCGACAAGGCCAAGGTGTACCTCGAGGTGGGCGCCAAGAGCGTGCTCGTCTCGGCTCCGTCCAAGGGTGCGGACCTCACGTTCGTCATGGGCGTGAACGACCACCTGTTCGACCGCGCGAAGCACAAGGTGTTCAGCATCGGCTCGTGCACGACGAACTGCCTGGCGCCGGTGGCCAAGGTGCTCAACGACACGTTCGGCATCGAGCACGGCCTCATGACCACGATCCACGCGTACACGAACGACCAGAACATCCTCGACCTGCCGCACAAGGATCTGCGCCGCGCCCGTGCGGCCGGCCTGAGCATGATCCCCACGACGACGGGTGCCGCGAAGGCGATCGCCGAGGTGATCCCCGACCTCAAGGGCAAGCTCGACGGTCTCGCGGTGCGCGTGCCGGTGATGGACGCCTCGCTGGTGGACCTGGTCGTGAAGGTGCGCAAGAGCACGACCAAGGAGGAGATCAACGCGGCCATGAAGGCTGCCGCGCAGGGGCCGCTCAAGGGCTACCTCGAGTACTGCGAGGATCCGATCGTGTCCAATGACGTCATCGGCAATCCCCACAGCAGCGTGTTCGACTCGGCCCTGACCTACGTCGTCAACGGCGACCTGGTGAAGATCATGTCGTGGTACGACAACGAGTGGGGCTTCTCGAACCGCGTCGTGGACGCGCTCCTGAAGATGGCGTAGGGGGAACGGACATGACCGCCACCGCATTCGCAAAGAAGACCGTCCAGCATCTCGACTGCGCCGGGAAGCGCGTGCTGATGCGCGTGGACTTCAACGTTCCCACCAAGGATGGCGAGGTCACGGACGCGACGCGTATCGAGGCCGCGCTGCCGACGATCCGCTACCTGCTCCAGAAGGGCGCCCGCCTCGTGCTGGTGTCCCACCTGGGGCGGCCCAAGGGCGGACCCGAGCCGAAGTACTCCATGAAGCCGGTGCAGGCGCGTCTCGAGCGCCTGCTCCGCCAGAGCGTGGCGTGGACCGACGATTGCGTCGGCCCCGCGGCCGAGGCGGCCTCCATGGTGCTCAAGAACGGTGAGGTGCTGCTGTGCGAGAACCTCCGCTTCCATCCGGAAGAGGAGAAGAACGTGCCGGCCTTCGCGGAAGCGCTCGCGAAGCTCGGGGACTGCTACGTGAACGACGCGTTCGGCACGGCGCACCGCGCGCACGCCTCGACCGAGGGCGTGACGAAGTACCTGCGGCCCGCGGTCGCGGGTTTCCTGATGCAGAAGGAGCTCGACTACCTCGGCAAGGCGCTCGACCAGCCGGTGCGGCCGTTCGTCGCCGTGCTGGGCGGCTCCAAGATCTCGGGCAAGATCGACGTGATCACGGCGCTGCTCGGCAAGGTGGACCGGCTCATCATCGGCGGCGCGATGATGTTCACGTTCAACAAGGCGAAGGGCCTGCCCACCGGCAAGTCGCTCGTCGAGGACGACCGCGTCGAGCTGGCGAAGGCCGTGCTCGCCCAGGCCGCGGAGAAGAAGATTGAGCTGCTGCTGCCGGTGGACTGCATCGTGTCGTCGGCCACCGATGGCAGCGCTCCCGGCACGGTGAAGAAGGTGGACGTGCTGGGGCCGGACGACATCGGCGTGGACATCGGGCCCGAGAGCCTGAAGCTGTTCGCCGACAAGCTGCGCGACGCGAAGACCGTCGTGTGGAACGGCCCGATGGGCATCTTCGAGGTGCCCGCCTTCGCCGCCGGCACGCTGGGCGTGGCGAAGGTCATGGCCGGGCTGCGTGACCAGGGCGCCGTGACCGTGGTCGGCGGCGGTGACTCGGTCGCCGCCGTGCAGGAGAGCGGGCTCGCGGAGCGGTTCAGCCACCTCTCGACGGGCGGCGGCGCGTCGCTCGAGTTCCTCGAGGGCAAGGTGCTGCCCGGTGTCGCGGCGCTCGAGGAGGCTGGCGCGTGAGCGCGACCTGGCCCCGGCGGCCGCGGCTGGTCGCCGGCAACTGGAAGATGCACCTGACGCCCGCCGACGGTGCGGCGCTGGCCCGCGAGTTCGTGGCGCTGCGCGCCGCGGACCCGGCGGCGGCCACGTCCGCCGTGGCGCTCTGTCCGCCGTTCACCGCGCTGTCGGCGGTGGCGGAGGCGGTGCGCGGCAGCGGCGTGTTCGTGGGTGCGCAGAACATGCACGCCGAGCTCAAGGGCGCGTTCACGGGAGAGATCTCGGGACCGATGCTCGCCTCGCTCGGCTGCCGGTTCGTGATCCTCGGACACTCCGAGCGCCGGCACGTGATGGGAGAGACGGACGCCATGGTGGCCGCGAAGCTGCGGTCGGCGTTGCGTGACGGGCTCACGCCCATCGTGTGCGTCGGTGAGCTGCTCGCCGAGCGCGAGGGCAACAAGACGGAAGAGGTGCTCGTGCGCCAGATCGCGGCGGCGTACGCGGGACTCGATGCGGCCACGGCGAAGACCACCGTGATCGCGTACGAGCCCGTGTGGGCGATCGGCACGGGCAAGGTGGCGAGCCCGGAGCAGGCGCGCGACGCGCACCGCGTCGTGCGTGCCACGCTCGACCAGGTGGTGGGCGGCGGGACGGGCTCCGACGTGGCGATCCTCTACGGCGGCAGCGTCAATGCGGGCAACGCCGCGACGCTGTTCCTGGAGGACGACATCGACGGCGCGCTCGTCGGGGGCGCCGCGCTGGAAGCGGCGGGGTTCTGGAAGATCGCGGCGGCCGCGGCCGTCGCACGCTGAGCGGTTTGTGCGGGGGCGCGGGCCGGGACGATCCGGCCCGCCCTCGGCGCGTCCGGACGGGCGTGAACGCTATCCCCGGGCATGTGCCCCCGGGTCCGCGTTGACGGCGAGGCCGCCCGGCTGATAGATTCTGTGCCCGTTTCGCGCGCTACGGGCGCGCCATTGTCCATCTCCGCGAGGACCGCATGTTTTTCGCCGTTCTGGGGCTTCACCTGTTGATTTGTCTCGGCCTGGTGGGGGTCATCCTCATCCAGTCCGGCAAGGGCGGTGGCCTGTCGGGCGGCGCCTTCGGCGGCGCCACGCAGACCGTCTTCGGCGGCCGCGGCGCGATCGATTTCATCACCCGCGCGACCATCGGCCTCGGGGTGGCGTTCTTCGTGACCTCGATGACGCTGGCGCTCATGACCGCCGCCGGGGGCGCGCACAAGGGCCAGAGCCTGATGCAGGGCGAGGCGCGCAGGATGGCCCAGCAGGCCCCGAAGCAGCAGGGCGGCCGCAGCCAGGCGCCGCAGGGTGCTCCTGGTGCTCCCGCAACCGGTGGCGTTCCGACGCCCGCCGGTGGGACGCGCTGACGCCGGAACCGATAAGGACTTCCGTGCCCGGGTGGTGGAATTGGTAGACACGTACGTTTGAGGGGCGTATGGGGAAACCCGTGCGAGTTCAAATCTCGCCCCGGGCACCACGGAAACGCAGGAGCCGCGCCGGAGCACCGGCGCGGCTTCGTCGTTTCGGGGAGCTTCCAACTCGGGGCCGGCTCATGCCGCCCGCCAGATGGGGCAAGGCTGCGTGTAGGCTTGCCCCTCGATCCGCGCGGCTGAAATGACCCCGGACCGTGGCGCCGCTGACGCAACTGGCCCCGGGGCATCCCGGTCGGCGGGTGCGGGAACATGCTCCAGAGCATGTTTGCGGGCGGAAGCCCCAACTGGCCGCGCGGCCTGTTGCCCGCTGCTCGGCGCTGGCGGCCCGGTTCCGCACGGCAGGCGCCATTCTCGGGGGCTGCCGCCCCGCAACTATCCCGGAATGAAACCGCGCCGGGCGGTGTAGATCACCCGGCGCGCCTGTGCCCGCTGCGGCGGGATCGTGCCTCAGGGCATGATCTCGCGCAGATAGCCTTCCAGCGTCTCCTTGTCGATGTAGCCGACGACGCGGCGCACGATCTGGCCCTTGCGGCTGATGAAGATGGTCGTGGGGATGGAGCGGATGGGGCCGTACGCGTCGAGGATGTCGTCGTTGGCCATGGCCATCGTGAACTTGATGCCCAGGCCGTTCGCGAAACGTCGCACGGGAGCGGGACCGTTGTCGTCCACGGACATCCCGATCACGGCCAGTCCCTTGGGGCCGTATCGAACGCTGAGGTCGTTCAGGTGAGGCATGCTCGCGCGGCACGGGGCGCACCACGTTGCCCAGAAATCCACGATGACCGGACGGTTGCGATAGTCCGAGAGACGCACGGCCCGCCCTTCGAGGCTCTTCACCGAGAAGGCCGGCGCGGCGGTGCTCCCCGCAAGCGCGGGAGCGGCGGACGCAACCAGCGCGACCGTGAAGACGATGGAGGCGAACCGCGTCGGCCAGGTGAAGCCTTGAGGCACGGGTGATCCTTTCGCGTCGGTCTGCTGCTGCGCTTCGGCCTCGAGTGAGGAAACTGTAACCCGGGAGCGCATCGCGAACGTCATGCCCCACGTCGATTTTTCACCCACTTGACCCGGATGACGTTCGTGCGGCGTTGCCATGAACGTGTCATTCCCGGCCTGTTTCGCGGGCTTTTGCATGGGCGGCGGGCGGCCACTGTGCTAGCGTCCGCTGACACTCTCCAGCGCGCCATGGGCCTCGGGGCTTCGCAGCCACTCGGTCCAGCACGACTTCACAAGGAAGGTGAAGCCCATGGTCATTGCATCCCTGATTCTGCAGATCGGCGCGGGCGCCCGCGCCACGATTCCCGGGCTGGTCGCTTCGGCGAGCCCGTTCTCGAAGGCTGTGCTGCTCCTGCTGCTCGTGCTCTCGGTCTATTCGTGGGCCGTCATCTGGAACCGCATGCGGCTCTACGCGCGCGTCGCGCGCCAGGACCAGGCGTTCCTGCTGGCCTTCCGCAAGCTCACCGCCCAGGGGGATTGCCGGCTGGTCGCCGAGCAGCACCCGGCCAGCGTGATGGCGCGCGCGGCGCTCGCGGGGCTCAAGTCGCTCGAGCAGCTGCCCGCGGATCGCGTCGGGCCGGGGGCGCGCTTCGACCTCGCCCAGCGGGCCATGGATCGCGCCGCGAACGACGAGGTCGCCTCTCTGGAGCGGCACGTCGGCTTCCTCGCCACGACCGGAAACGTCTCGCCCTTCATCGGGCTCATGGGCACCGTGTGGGGCGTGATGGCGGCGTTCGTGAACATCGGCGCGCAGGGCTCGGCCTCGCTCGTGGTGGTCGCGCCCGGCATTGCCGAGGCGCTCATCGCCACCATCGCCGGGCTCGCCGCGGCGATCCCGGCCGTGATCGGCTACAACCACTGCCTCGGCCGGCTGCGCGATTTCGGTAACTCGGCGACCATGTTCACGAGCGAGTTCCTGGACAAGCGCGTGGGGGCGCACCTGTGATCGGACCCGGTGCCGGCGGCCACCGCCGCCCGATGGCCGACATCAACGTCACGCCCCTGGTGGACGTCGTGCTCGTGCTGCTCATCATCTTCATGGTCACGGCGCCGTTCCTGCAGGGCGGTCTCGAGATCGACCTGCCGCGCGTCGCCACGAGCGGCCTCGACGTGCACGAAGGCCTCATCGTCTCGGTCCGTCACGACATGACGCTGGCGGTCGGGCAGCGGGTCGTGAGTCCCGCGAACTTCGAGCAGGCGCTCCGGCAGGCGCACGCCTCGCAGCGGCCCGTGTTCCTCAAGGCGGACCAGACCGTGCCGTACGGCACCATTGTGGACTACATCGCGCGCATGCGCCGCGCCGGCGTCGTGCAACTCGGGCTGGTGACGCAGCCGCCCGTCGGAGCGCGCAAGTGAGGGGCGCCATCGTCGGCTCGGCGATCGTCCACGTCGTCACCGCGGTCGCGCTGCTGGTGGCGCGGCCCTCGCGCAGCATCCTCGTGCCCGGCCCGGACGTGGTCCAGGTCGCGCTCGTGGATGCCGCGCTGGCCGAGGTGCCGGCGCCGCCCGACGCGAAGCGCGCGCCCGCGCCTGCGCCCGTCCCGGCGCTCGAGGAGCAGGGCGTGCGGCTGGAGAAGCCGCGCAAGGAGAAGCCGCGGCCCGAGAGCCAGGAGCGCGCCCAACCCGTGGCGAAGGGCGCGCCGTCGCCGGCCGCGGCTCCGGCGCGCGTCGTGCTGCCGTACGCCAACGTGGGCGCGGGCATGGCGGGGCAGGTGGCGGTGGACGCCTCCAACTTCGAGTTCGCGTACTACCTGCAGCAGGTCCGCGCGCTGATCGCGCGCAACTGGTCGCCGCCCTCCGGTGTGCCCGCGACCACGCGGGCCGAGGTCTACTTCCGCGTCGCGCGCGACGGTTCGCTCTCGGCGCCGCGGATCGAGACCTCGAGCGGCAACGCCTACTTCGACCAGTCGGCGGCGCGCGCGGTGATCGTGACCGGTCACCTGCCGCCGCTGCCGCTCGGGTACGACGGCGGCGACCTGGGGATCCACTTCGGCTTCGAGTACACCGGGCAGTGAGGCGCGCCCTGGCCATGGGCCTCGCGTGCGTCAGCGCGCTAGCGTTCGTATCGTCCGCCCGCGCGCAGGGCGACGTGCACCTGGACGTGCGCTCGGGTGCGAGCAGCCGCCTGCCCGTGCGCTGTCTCGCGCTGACGCCGGCGGGGGATGGCAGCGCGTCGGCGACCAGCGTGCCCGCGGCGGAGGTCCTCGCGGCGGACCTGCAGAACGCCGCGGTGTTCACGGTGGCGAAGGCGTGGGATCCGGCGTCGCCGGTTGCGGGCGAGCCGCAGGCCGAGATCGGGGGCACGTGGACCGTGTCGGGCTCGCAGGTCCGGCTCGCCGGCGAGGTGCACGACTGGCCGGGCCGCAAGCCCATCTTCGCGCAGGAGTATCGCGGTCCCCTGGCGCAATGGCGTGCGCTCGTGCACCGCTTCGCGGACGACGTGGTGATGCAGTTCACGGGCGAGCCCGGTGTGGCCTCGACGCGCATCGCGTTCGTGGTGGAGGAGGGGCGCAACAAGGAACTCTGGGTGATGGATGCCGACGGCGCGAACGCGCAGGCCGTGACGCACGACGGCTCGATCGCGCAGTCGCCGCGCTGGTCGCCCGACGGCTCCCTGGTGCTGTTCACGTCCTACCGCGCCGGCACCGGCCCGCAGCTCTGGGTGGTCTCCCCTGAGACGCGCCGGCCGTTTCTCATCTCGGGCCGCCAGGGCCTCAACATCAGCGGTGCGTACTCGCCCGATGGGGCCGGCATCGCCTGCACGCTCAGCAAGGACGGCAACGCCGAGATCTACCGGCTCGACGCGCGCGGCGGCACGCCCCAGCGGCTCACCACCCATCGCGGCATCGACACCTCGCCGTGCTGGTCGCCGACCGGGCGCGAGATCGCCTTCACGACCGACCGCACCGGCTCACCGCAGGTGCACCTGATGGACGCCGACGGCGGAAACGTGCGGCGTTTGACGTACGATGTGAACTACACCGATTCTCCGGCCTGGTCGCCGAAGGGCGACCGGATCGCATTCGTCTCCCGGACCGATTCG
>CAIXRL010000736.1 GCA_903921835.1 Candidatus Eiseniibacteriota bacterium
ATCCGCAGGAAGGCGTGCTGCGCGGCGGCCACATTCCGGGTGCGCAGAACGTCCCGTGGGGCCGCGCCGCGAACCCGGCGGACGGCACGTTCCTGCCGGCCGACGCGCTGCGCGCGATCTACGAGGGCGAGGCGGGACTGCGCCCGAACGACGACGTGGTGACCTACTGCCGCATCGGCGAGCGCAGCAGCCACACGTGGTTCGTGCTCACGTTCCTGCTGGGCTACCCGCGCGTGCGCAACTACGACGGCAGCTGGACCGAGTGGGGCAACTCGGTCGGCCTGCCCATCGAGCGCTGACGTGGGTGACGAGCAGGATCTGCCGCCCGCGCTCGCGGACCTGGTCGCGGACTTCGAGTTCGTGGATCGCGGCCTGCGCGCCGAGATGCTGATCGAGTACGCCGACCGCTTCCTCGAGGTCGCGCCCGCGATCGCGGCGCGCCCGTATCCCGAGCGCGCCCGCGCGCCGCGCTGCGAGTCGGAGGCCTACGTCTTCGCCGTGGACCGGCCCGACGGCACGCTGGACCTGCACTTCGCGGTCGAGAACCCGCAGGGACTCTCGGCGAAGGCGTGGGCCGTGATCCTGGCCGAGACGCTGTCGGGCCAGCCGCTCGACGTCGTCGCGGCCGTGCCCGGCGACGCGCTCTACCGCATCTTCGGCCGCGACCTGTCCATGGGAAAGGGCATGGGCCTGCTCGGCATGCTGGAGCTGGTGCAGCACGAGGCGCGGGTGCGGATCGAGGCGAGGCGGCGGGCGGAAGCGGGACTGTAGGGCGTGTGGGCGCGCTGCGGTTCTCCGAGGAAATCCGCTTGACGGGCAGACGGGCGCAGACAGCCGCGACGCCTGCTCCACTTACCAGCGTTGCGCCAGCGCGCGAGGGATGCGCGTGCGCGGGCTGCCGCGGCTCCGGGGCGCAACGTTGTCGCGACGACGCGTTGCGTGCGGCGTGCGGGCAGCCATGGGCGCCGAGAATGGGCATGGTATGAAGTGGGTGTTGCCCCCGCGATTCGCCCCCGCTGTGGATCACACGATGAAGTTCCATCAGGTAGATCGTCTCGCCGATCAATTCGTGCTTCCGGGCCTGAAGTCGGTTGTTGCGGAAGGCTGCGTCAACACCGCCGAGACGCTGGCGTACATCGCCGTCGCCGACGAGCGCACGCTGTACCTGCAGGAAGGCTATTCCTGCATGCACAAGTACTGCGAAGGCGAGCTGCACATGTCCGAGGACGCCGTCTACAAGCGCATCCAGGCGGCGGGCGCGGCAAGGAAGTTCCCGGTGCTGTTCGAGGCGGTGGAGTCTGGTCGCCTGCACCTGAGCGCCGTCTGCCTGCTGGCGCCGCATCTCACCCGGGAGAACGTGGGCGAGCTGATCCGGGGTGCGACGCACAAGAGCAAAGCCAAGATCGAGACACTGCTCGCCGGGCGCTTCCCGCGGCCGGACGTGCCGACGCTGATCATGGCCATCGAGCCGGCGGGCGTCACTGGGCAGGCAGTTCGGGGCCGCGCCTGCGAAAGCACCGCGCAGCTTGCCCCGGGGCAAGTGCATGTTACCGATCTGCAACGCGATGTCCGGCGCGCGCGAGTCACGCCACTCGCGCCCCAACGCTTCGCGCTTCAAGTAACGATCGGGCAGGGGACGCACGACAAGCTGCGCCGCGCGAAGGAGCTGCTTGGGCACGCGATTCTCTCCGGGGACGTGGCAGAAGTGCTGGATCGGGCGCTGGATGCGCTGATCGAGAAGCTCGAGCGCCGCCGATGCGTGGCCACCGATCGCCCGCGTGCACGGCGCGGCGCGGCGAACGGGCGGCAAATCCCGGCCGACGTGAAGCGAGAGGTGACGCGGCGCGACGGCGGTCAGTGCACGTTCGTGAGCGAGAGCGGGAGGCGTTGCGAGGAACGCGGGTGCATGGAGTTCGACCACGTCACCCCGGTCGCGCGCGGAGGGCGCTCGACGGTGGCGAACGTGCGGCTACGCTGCCGCGCTCACAACCAGCACGCCGCCGATCGCGTGTTCGGCAAGGGCTTCATGGACGAGAAGCGCCAGGCATCGCGGGCGCGGGCGGCAGCGGCGCGGCACCGAGCGGCTCCCGCGCCCGAGGCGGCGACGGCGCATGCAAGCACCCAGCCGGATGCCGATGCCGACCGGGACCTCGTGCAGTGCCTTCGGGAGCTCAAGTGCCGCCCCGACGAGATCCGCCGGATCCTCGAACTCTGCCCGGCCATTGCGGGCCAGTCGCTCCAGGAGCGTGCCCGCCGTGCGCTGAAGTACCTGGCGCCGGCCGGAGCGCGGAAGGTGGTGTACGCCGCGAGGAGTACAGAGGGTGTCGCAGGCTTCTCCCAATCGCCACCTTGTGTTTGACGCGGGCAGGTCGTGGGCGGACAATCACGGGTGCTGCGCAAGCCCAATACGGTGCTCGTAACAGAAGAGCGCTTTGTATCCAGTCGCACGCCGTCAATGCCCAATACCGATGGCGCACGACCGTGCAGTGCGCTCGCTTTGGGTGCTGCGCCGACACGCCGTGAGGAGGACTCCGGGAATGCGACAAGCCGACGGTTTCAAGCTGTGCGTGTTCGCGGCGGTGCTGGCGCTCGCGGTGTCCCCGGTCGGAGCGCACGCCGAGTGGCTTCCGAACGGGACGCCCATGGCGGATCCGGGAGACCAGACGGACCAGTGGCCGTTCACCATGTCCGCAGATGGTGTGGGAGGGGCGATCTTCAGCTGGAACAATGAGCCCCTGCGCGCGTCCCGCACCGCTCCGGGCGGAGGGGGCGCTCCGGGGTGGCCAGCGGACGGCATGCTGGTGAAGGACTACCCGTACTATGGCTTCGATCCGCTCACGGTGGGTGACGGTCGCGGCGGCGCCTACGTCGTGTTCAACGCCATGGATTGCGAGGCGCATTGCGGCGTGGACCCCACGGAGCTGCGCGCCCAGCGCGTGACCGCGAGCGGTCGCATCGCTCCCGGGTGGATCCCGGCCGGCACCGGCGTCGGCAGCGGATTCGGGCCCGAACCACGGCGGACGCTGGACTACGGCAATACGGTTGCGATTTCCGACGAGCGCGGCGGGGTCATCGTGGTGTGGTCCAGCCGCGTGAACCGGGACGGTCGCGGTCCGGTCGAGCTGAGGGCGCAGCGCATGGACAGCACGGGCGCACTGCTGTGGGGAGCGACGGGGACGCTGGCGCGCTCGAGCACGGGCACGGCGTTCATGCAGGCGGCGATCCCCGACGGCAGGGGCGGCGCGTATCTGGTGTGGCTGGACGCGCGCAGCCCCGGTGTCTTTGGTCAGCACCTCGGCGCATCCGGCGCCCCTCTCTGGCGACTGGACGGAATCCCGGTCGGTAGCGCCGGGCTCACCGCGCTGTCCCGCCCGGTGGCGGTTCCGGATGGTTCGCGCGGCTGCATCGCGGCGTGGGTGGGCGCAACTGCGCGCGACTCGGGTGTCTTCGCGACCCGCGTGACCGCGGACGGGGAGCTGCCCTGGGGCGGCGCCGTGCGCGTGGCGTCGGCGCCGGGAGTGGACTCTCTGAGAGTCGCGCCATGTCGCACGGGTGGCGCGGTCCTGGCGTGGCGGGATACCCGCTGGCGGA
>CAIXRL010000737.1 GCA_903921835.1 Candidatus Eiseniibacteriota bacterium
GCATCAGCGCGGTGGGCGCGGCCCTGTGGACGGCGGATGGCGTGGCCCTGTGCACCGCCACGGGCGACCAGCTCGTCCCCACGATCGCCTCGGACGGTGCGGGCGGCGCGATCGTCACCTGGACCGACACGCGCAGTGGCGCCAACAACGACATCTACGCGCAGCGCATCAGCGCGGGGGGTGCGACCCAGTGGACGGTGGATGGCGTGGCGCTCTGCACCGCCACGGGCGACCAGATGTACCCCACCATCACCTCGGACGGCGCGGGCGGCGCGATCGTCACCTGGCGGGACTACCGCAGCGGCGCCAACTTCGACATCTACGCGCAGCGCATCGAGCAGTTCGGGAAGCTGGGGAGCCCCGAACCCGCGATCTCCTCGGTCCTGGACATCCCGAACGATCAGGGTGGCCGCGTGCGGCTCGCCTGGGACGCCAGTTATCTCGACCTCGTGAGCGATCCCGATCTCACGGCCTACGACATCTTCCACTCCGTGCCGCCCAACGTCGCGCGGGATGCGATCGCCCGGGGCGCGAGCCGGCAGCTGCGCCCCGGCGAGGTTCCCGCAGCAGGGGAACGCGCACACCTGTTCACGGTGTCCGGCACGCAGCAGGTGGCGTGGGAGTATGTGAGCACCGTGAACCCGCAGCACTTCATCGCCAGCTACGGCTCGACGCAGGCCACGACCGGCGACTCGGTCGCGGGCTCCAACCCGACCACGTCGTTCATGGTCGTGGGCAGGAACGGCGCGGGCTCCAGGTACTGGCTGTCCGCGGCCGCTGCCGGCTACTCGGTGGACAACCTCGCACCACTCACGCCGGCGCCCTTCACCGGCCAGTACGCCGCCGGCACCACCCGCCTGCACTGGAAGCCCAACACCGAGAGCGACCTCGCGGGCTACCGGCTCTACCGCGGAACTTCGGCCGCGTTCACGCCCGGGCCCTCGAACCTGGTGGGTGCGCTGGCAGACACCGGCTACGCCGACGTGTCGGGTGCGCCGCGCGTCTACAAGCTCACCGCCATCGACTCGCACGGCAACGAGTCCCCGGTGGCGACGCTCATCCCGAGCGGCACGCTGGGCGTGGGGGACGCGGCGCCGCCGGCGCTGAGCCTCGCCGCACCAAGCCCCAACCCGGCACGCGGCGCCACGGCGCTCGACTACACGCTGTCACGCGCCGGCCACGTGCGGCTCGCGGTATTCGACGCCGCGGGCCGCCGCGTGCAGGTCCTGCGCGACGGCGAGTTGCCGGCCGGGGCGCACCGCGAGAGTTTCTCGCTGCGCGACGAGGCGGGACGCAGCCTAGCGAGCGGGCTGTACCTGGTGCGGCTCGAGGCCGAGGGCCGCGTGCTGACGCGCAGGCTGGCGGCGATTCGCTGACGGGCGCGTGAACCTGGCTCCCGGGCGACCACCCCGCGGTTCGGGGGTGGTCGCCCGGTTTTCAGGGGGCGGCCCCGGGAGGGCCTGCCGGCGGAGCGGGAGCGATTCGGGCTTGCGTGTTTGCTCACGCTCCGGAGGCTCTGATAGCGTCCGGTAGCCTGGACTATTCACGAACCGCCAGCCGAGAGTGCGAGA
>CAIXRL010000738.1 GCA_903921835.1 Candidatus Eiseniibacteriota bacterium
CCCCGGCCTTCGCGGCAGTGCTTCGCCGCCCCGTCAGCGCCCCGCCGGTCCCGCCCCGCGCTTCTGCACCACCGCCAGGACGGCCGCGATCGCCGCGATCGCGGCCATGACCATATAGGCGTCGTGGGTCGCCGCGGCGAAGCCGGGGCGGTCCACGTGTACCCCCGCGCCCTCGAGCACGCGGTGCGCGTGCGCCAGGTAGCGCGACGCCATGAGCGCGCCCATGAGCGCGGTGCCTGCCGTGAAGCCCAGGTTGCGCGTCGTGCCCTGCAGCCCCGAGGCGATGCCGAGCTGTTCGTGCGGCACCAGCGAGAGCAGCGCGCTGGCGTTGGGCACCGAGAAGAGCCCCATGCCGGAGCCGACCAGCGCCAGGCCCGCGAACAGGTGCCCGGAGTGCGGCGCGACCCCGAGACCCGAAAGCGCGACGAATCCCCCCGCGGTGAGCGCCATGCCCAGCGTGGTGAGCACGCGGGCGCCGACGCGGTCCGAGAGCCGGCCGGCGGTGGGTGCGAAGACGAGCGCGGCGAGTGGCAGGATCATGTTCCAGACGCCGCTCTTCTGCGTGTCGTAGCCGAGCACCTCCTCCAGGTAGAGCGGGATGCTCAGGCCCACCGCGATCACGAGCGCCTGGCTGATCAGCGTCAGCGAGACCGCCGCACCGAGCGGCCCGAACAGGATGTGCAGCGGCAGCATCGGCTGCGCGGTGCGCCGCTCGATCAGCGAGAACGCCAGCAGCAGGAGCACGCCCACGGCGAACAGGCCGAGCACCAGCGGGTGGCGCCAGCCCTCCGCGGGCCCGCGCGAGAGCGCGAGCATGAGCGCCACCAGCGCGCCGCACCACGTGACGCCGGCGGCCATGTCGAGCGGCGGCGCGCCCGCGGCCGGCCTGTCGGCAGGCAGGCGGGAGCGGATCAGCCAGAAGGTGAGCGCGCCCAGCGGGATGTTGACCAGGAAGAGCCAGCGCCACGACGCGTGCTGGATCACGATGCCGCCCAGCGGCGAGCCGATCGCCAGCCCGACGCCGACCATGGCGCCGAACGCGCCGAGCGCCTTGCCGCGCTCCTCGCCCGGGAAGGCCTGGACGAGCAGCGCCGAGCCGTTGGCCGAGACGAGCGCCGCCCCGACGCCCTGCAGTACGCGCGCGGCGATCAGCCACGCGATCGTCGGCGCCAGCCCGCACAGCGCGGAGGCCAGCGTGAACACCACGACGCCGGTCGCGTAGATCCCGCGGCGTCCGCGCAGGTCGGCGAGCCGGCCCGCGCTCAGCAGCAGGCCGGTAATGGTGAGGCTGTAGGCCAGCACGACCCACTCGACGGTCGTGAACGGTGTCGCGAACTGGCGCTGCAGCGTCGGCAGCGCGATGTTGACCACGCTCGCGTCGAGCGTGGCCATGATCACGCCCAGCGCGATGGGCGGGAACACCCGCCAGCGCGGGAGCGCGGACCCCGCGCCGGGCGCGTTGTCGCGGGTCTTGGGCGGGCTCATTTCTGCCGCAGGATGGCCATGATCTCCGGCAGGTTGGGCGTCTTGCCGTACATCAGCAGGCCGATGCGGAAGATCTTCGCGCACAGCAGCAGCACGACGATGGCGGTCGCGAACAGGAGGCCGAGCGAGAGCGCGATCTGCCACGCGGGAATCACCACGCCGCTCATGCTCGACGCCGACAGGCGCATCAGCATGGTCGTGGTGGCCGTGGGCGGGAACAGGGACAGCGCGACCGCCACGTCCGAGTTGGGTGTGTTGACGATCTTCACCAGCAGGTAGACCGGGAAGAAGATCATGATCGAGAAGCCCATGGAGAGCTGCTGGGCTTCGCGCATGTTGCTCGTGATCGCGCCGATGCCGGTCATCAGGCTGCCGTAGAACAGGTACCCGCCGAGGAAGTAGAGCAGCCCCATCAGCAGCAGCTGCGGGGGCAGCTCGATGTGCATGAACGCGAGCGACGTGCCCAGCATGCCCATGCCCGCGACCGCCCAGATCGCCACCAGCGTGAGGCCCGCGCCGCCGAGCCCGACCAGCTTGCCCAGCAGGAGGTCGTTCGGGGTGACGGTGCACAGCAGCGACTCGAGGATGCGCGTTTCCTTCTCCTCGGCGATGCCCTGCAGCATGTACTGGCCGCCCATCATGATCGCCATGGCGAGCAGCATGCCGATGATCAGCGGCAGGAAGACGGAGACCATCTCCCGCGAATCGTCCTTGAGCTGGTAGCCGCCGGTGCGCGAGGGCACGTAGAAGGGGATCAGGTCGCCCAGGCTCCAGGCCCGCTCGACGTGCGTGGAATCCGTCGCGCCGGCGAGCAGGCCGTGCGCCAGCCACCAGCGCAGCGGCCCGTCGTCCGCGCTGCCCGCGATCGCGCGCAGGTCCTTCTCGTAGCGGCGGAGCTTCCCGGTCGCGAGGTAGTCCTTCGCGATCACGAGCACGCCGTTCACGGTGCCGGCGTCGAGCGAGTCGAGCGCCGAGCGCTGGCTCGCGAAGTCGCGCATCCGCACCGGTACCACGACCCGGCCCGCGGGCGCGGCGGCGGTGTGGTGCGGGCCCGTCGTGTCCGCCTGGCCCTGGGACACGTAGTCGAAGGTCCTGCTCGCGGAGGCGAACACCCCCGAGGAGTCCACCAGGGCCACGATGCGCGCCTGGCGGTAATGGTCCTTGAAGTCGTCGCCCGAGAGCTTCTGCGACAGGAACGTCGAGAGGAACAGGATCCCGGGCATGTAGAGGATCATGAACACGAACGCCTTGCGGCGCACCGTGGTCAGGTACTCGCGGCGCGCGATGATCCGTGCGCGGGTGAGGGAGAAGTTCATCGCACGCCTCCGCTCGTCGAGGGTTGGTCCACGGTGGGCGGGCCGCTGCGGCCCTTGTCGAGGCCGATGCCCGCGGTGACCACGTGCACGAAGATCTCCTCGAGCGGCGGGATCACCGGTGAGAACGCGCTCACGGCCACTCCGCGCTCGAGCAGCAGGCGCAGCACCCCGGCGGGCAGCGTGGCGCGCTCCAGCGTGAGCTTCACGCCGCCGTTCACGCGTTCCCAGGCGCGCACGCCGGGCAGGCCCTGCGGGACGTCGCCGCCCTCGACCACGAAGGCGTGCTCGGAGTACTGGCGGCGGATGTCGCCGACCTTGCCGTAGAGCACCATGTGGCCGCGGTTGATCATCAAAGCGCGATCGCACTGCTGCTCCACCTTGTTCATCTGGTGCGTGGACAGCAGGACGGTGGTGCCCGCGGCGCGGCGGCGGCGCAGGACGTCCTCGAGCAGCAGCACGTTGATCGGATCGAGGCCGCTGAAGGGCTCGTCCAGGATCAGCAGTTGCGGGTCGCCGATCAGGGCGGTGCACAGCTGCAGCTTCTGCTGCATGCCCTTGGAGAGCGCGCTCACGGGCTTCTTCGCCCACGCGGCCAGCTCGAACTCCTCGAGCAGCGCCACGGAATCGGCGCGCGCCTGGCGGGGCGCGAGGCCCTTGAGCTCGCCGAAGTAGGCGAGCGCGTCGAGCACGGGCACCTTGCGGTACAGCCCGCGCTCTTCGGGCAGGTACGACACGCGCGGGCGGTTGGCCCCGGCGAGCGGCTTGCCGTCGAGCGTGATCGTGCCGCCGTCCGGCCGCAGGATGTCCGTGATCATCCGGATCAGCGTCGTCTTGCCGGCGCCGTTGGGGCCGAGCAGGGCGAAGATCTCGCCGGGATGGACGTCGAACGAGACGTCGTTCACCACCACGCGGTCGTCGTAGACCTTCCGGACCTTGCGGACTTCGAGCATGAAGGGTCCCCGGGGCTGGAGGTTTGGGTTGGGATCCGGGC
>CAIXRL010000739.1 GCA_903921835.1 Candidatus Eiseniibacteriota bacterium
CCTGCCAGGTGACGATCGCGCCGCCCGCACCGTCCGAGACGATCGCGGGGTAGGACTGGAGGCCCGTGGCGGTGCACAGCGCCACGCCGTTCGTCCCCCACAGGGTCGCGCCCGCGGCGCTGATGCGCTGCGCGTAGATGTCGAAGCTGGTGCCGCTGCGGTAGTCCTGCCAGGTGACGATGGCACCGCCCGCACCGTCCGAGACGATTGCGGACGCCGTCTGGTTGCCCGTGGCAGTGCACAGCGCCACGTTGCCGTTGTTCGGATCGTGCGGCCACGCGGCGGCGGCCGGGCGGTTGGCGGCGGTCAGGGCCAGCAGCACGAGCATCGAAGCGAGGATGAGGGCGCGGAAGCGTTTCACGAGAGATCTCCCAGAGTGGTTCGAGGCGCTGCACGCCATTGGTGACTGAGTTCGCCACGGCCCGTTACACCCGGGGGGACGATCGGACATGTAAATGTTAGGTCTGCGGCATGGACCCGTCAAAGCCCGCGCCTCGAACGCCACGGCCGCCGGTTCGCAAGTCGTCCGCGCGAGTTCTCAAGCCGGCTCGCCCGCAGGCCGAAGCCC
The DNA here is from genome assembly GCA_903921835.1 of Candidatus Eiseniibacteriota bacterium. Lineage (GTDB taxonomy): Bacteria > Eisenbacteria > RBG-16-71-46 > RBG-16-71-46 > RBG-16-71-46 > CAIXRL01. The sequence continues at coordinate 569 of CAIXRL010000739.1, forward strand.
CGGAGTGACGCGCGCGGCTCGCATCCGGCGCCGGCGTTATCCGGATGGGGACGATCACGGGCGGCGGCCGGCAGCGTTTCGGGCCAACGCCGCTGCGCCGGTGCCTCACCGCGGACGTCCGGCAGAGCGTTTGTGCACGGGCGCCGTCGGACGGTTTGCTGCCGGGGGGATTTTCGTCGTGTTACGCTGGCGCCATCGTGGCCCACGCGAGTGGCTCGAGTCGGGCTTCGTGCGAGCTTCCGGGTGGCGGGAGCGCGCGGTCCGATCCGCGGCGAACGGGACTGTGAGGTTCGATGGGCAGGGGTGAGGGTCAGGTGGGTTCATCGTTCATCACCACGGTCACCGAGCGCTGTCGCATGTGTTACACGTGCGTGCGCGAGTGCCCGGTCAAGGCGATCCGCATCACCGACGGCCAGGCCAAGGTGATCGGGGAGCGCTGCATCGCCTGCGGCAACTGCGTGCGCATCTGCTCGCAGAACGCCAAGCTGCTGCGCAGCACCATGGACGAAGTCTGGACGCTGCTGCGTTCGGGGCAGCCGGTGGCCGCGTGCGTCGCGCCCAGCTTCCCCGCCGAGTTCGCCGACCTGCGCTACGAGAAGCTGGTGGGCGCCTTGCGCGAGCTGGGCTTCGCGCAGGTGGTCGAGGTCTCGTTCGGCGCCGACCTGGTCGCCCGCGAGTACGCGCGGCTCTTCGAGCAGGACGATGGCCGGCGCTACATCTCGACGACCTGCCCGGCGATCGTTCGCTACGTCGAGCGCCACTCGCCCGAGCTGGTGGGTTCGCTCGCGCCGATCGTTTCGCCGATGGTGGCCATGTCGCGCGCGCTGCGCAAGATCCACGGCGACGACCTGCGCATCGTGTTCATCGGGCCGTGCGTGGCGAAGAAGCTCGAGGCGACCGACCCGGAGCTGGGCGGCGAGATCGACGGCGTGCTGATGTTCCCCGAACTGCGCCAGATGTGGAACGAGGCCGGCGTGGACGTCGAGCGCGCGACGCCCTCCGAGTTCGATCCGCCCCACGGCGGCGTCGGCGGCCTGTTCCCGGTGAGCCGCGGCATCCTGCAGGCGGCCAACCTGCACGAGGACCTGATGACCGGCGAGGTCGTCGCCACCGGCGGCCGCAACCACATGGTCGAGGCGATCAAGGAGTTCGGCTCGGGCGACCTCGGCGCGCGGTTGCTCGAGGTGCTGTGCTGCGACGGCTGCATTTCGGGGCCGGGCATGTCGAGCCAGCTGACGCTCTTCCACCGCCGCCGCCACGTGCGCACCTACGTCGTCGATCGCATGGAGCACCTGGACCGCGAGCGGTGGGCTGCCGACATGGAGCGGTTCGATTCGCTCGACCTGCACCGGGAATACCAGGCGCACGACCAGCGCATGGCCACGCCCGCCCCGGGCGAGCTCGAACACATCATGCACCGCATGGGCAAGTACAAGCCCAGCGACGAGCTCAACTGCGGCGCGTGCGGTTACGAAACGTGCCTGGAGCACGCGAGCGCGATCCACATGAACCTCGCCGAGTGCGAGATGTGCCTGCCCAACACGATCGACCAGCTCCGGCTCGCCATCAAGGAGGTCGAGGCGTCGCACGGGCAGCTCGCCGAGACGCAGGAGGCGCTCGTGCACTCGGAGAAGCTCGCCAGCATGGGCCAGCTGGCGGCAGGCATCGCCCACGAGGTCAACAATCCCCTCGGCGTCGTGCTCATGTACTCCCACCTCATGCTCAACGAGTGCGAGCGGTCCTCGGCGATGCACGAGGACCTCGTCATGATCGCCGAGCAGGCCGACCGTTGTAAGCGCATCGTCTCGGGGCTGCTGCACTTCGCGCGGCAGAACAAGGTGGACCGCGCGTCCCACGACCTGCCGAAGCTGGTCGAGCACGCGTTGCGCACGATGGCCGTGCCGGAGAACGTCGTGGTGACCATCGACGACCGGATGGCGGATCCGATCGCCGACATCGACCGCGACCAGATCATCCAGGTGCTCACGAATCTCGTCAGCAACGCGGCCGGAGCCATGCCGGACGGCGGCACCATCACGATCCGGACCTCGGACGAGGCGGACCGCGTGCGCTTCGCGGTGCAGGATGCCGGGACCGGCATCACGCCGGAGAATCTCAAGAAGATCTTCGACCCCTTCTTCACGACCAAGCCCATGGGCATGGGCACGGGGCTCGGGCTTGCCGTCACGTACGGGATCGTGAAGATGCACTCGGGTGACATCCAGGTGGAGTCGCAGGCCGATCCGGCGTGCGGCCCGACGGGCACGACGTTCACCGTGACGCTTCCACGCAGGGAATAGCCGGTCCCTCGGGACCGTGGCCGGACCGGCGGGCGTGCGCCCGCGGCCGGCGGAGAGCGAGACCATGGAAACGCTGCGGGTGCTGGTGACGGACGACGAGCTGGGCATGCGTCTGAGCATGGCGCGCGCGCTGCGCGACTACGTGGTGTTCCTGCCGGATGTGAACGACGATGTGAGATTCACGGTCGAGCAGGCGGAAACGGGCGAGGAGGCCCTCGAGTTCATCCGTCGCCAGCCGCCCGACATCCTGCTGCTCGACCACAAGATGCCCGGCATCAGCGGGCTCGAGGTGCTGGACCATGTGGCGGACATGAACCTGCACATGCTCACCATCATGATCACCGCCTACGCCTCGATCGAGACCGCGGTGCTCGCGACCCGGCGGGGCGCGGACGAGTTCCTGCCCAAGCCGTTCACGCCCGGAGAGCTGCGCAACGCGCTGCAGCGGACGGCGGCCCGTCTGCTGCTCGCGCGGCGTGCGCGACTGCTCGCCGAGGAAAAGCGGCAGGTGCGCTTCGAGTTCATCCGGGTGCTGGGGCACGAGCTCAAGGCGCCCCTGAGCGCGGTGACCGGGTACTTCGACCTCATCCGCGAACGCCGGCTCGGCGAGGATTTGCCCGCGTACGACGAGGTGCTGGCGCGCTGCGCGATTCGTGTCGACGGCATGCGCAAGCTGATCCACGACCTGCTGGACCTGACGCGCATCGAATCCGGCCTCAAGCATCGCGAGCTGGCGCCGGTGGACATGCGCGAGGTGGTGCGCTCGGCGATCGATGCCGTGCTGCCGCTGGCGGAGCCCCGCGGGATCACGGTCGAGCCGTGCGAGGGCGAACCGCTGATCCTGCCCGCCGACGTCGGCGAACTCGAGATGATCTGCAACAACCTGCTGTCCAACGCGGTCAAGTACAACCGCGACGGGGGGGGCGTGCGCGCGACGCTGGAGCGCGACGAGGGCCGCATCGTCCTGACGGTGTCGGACACCGGCATCGGCATGGAGCCCGAGAGCCTCGCGAGGATCTTCGACGAGTTCGTGCGGATCAAGAACAGCGACACCGCGCACGTCGACGGCACGGGGCTTGGGCTGCCGATCGTGCGCAAGCTGGCACAACTCTACGGCGGCCGGGTCGGCGCCGAGAGCGAGCCGGGCAGGGGCACGACGATCACCGTGGTCCTCGATGCCCAGGCGCCCGCCGAAGTCCCGGCCGGGACGCCCTGAGCGCGACATGGCCACGCGATCACAGGCGCCGACGCCGGCCGGACGTCCCGGGCGCAGCCTGCTCGTCGAGCGGGAGCTGCTCCACAGCCTCGAATGGCTGATCTCGCTGCGCTGGTTCGCGGGCGTCGCGGTGCTGGTCGTGACGCCGCTGGCGGCGGCGATCCTCAAGACCCAGCTGCCGGTGGCGAAGCTCGCGTTCACCGGATTCGCGATCCTGGGCTACAACGTCGTGCTCCGGTTCGTGCTGCGGCACCTGCGGCAGGCCGATCCCGAGAACACGGTCCGCTTCCAGCGCGTCGCCTGGGTCCAGATCACGCTCGACTGGCTCGCCATGGCGGTGCTCATCTCGCTTTCGGGCGGGGCCGAGAGCCCCGCGATCATCTTCTTCCTGTTCCACATCGCGATTGCCTCGCTGCTGCTGCCGCACGACCTCGGCCTGCTGTACGTTTCGCTGGCGCCGATCCTGGTCGCCGGCGTCGCGGCGCTCGAGTACGCAGGCCTGTCGCCGCACGTGGCCATCCTCCAGCCGGTGCGCTGCCACGACCCGCTGTTCGTCGGCGCCTCGCTCGGTTTCTTCGCCGTCGCGTGCTACGGAATGGCGTATTGCTGCATGGCGATCACGCGCCGGCTGCGACGGCGCGAGACCGAGCTGGCCAGTTTGTACGACGGCGTGCGGGACATCGCCTCGACGCTCGAGATCGACGCCGTGCTCGACCGGATCGTCGAAGCCGCGGCGCACGTGCTGCGCTGCCGGGCGGCCGCGATCCGGCTCATCGACCCCGCGCGGGCGCAGGTCGAGTTCGCCGCGAGCTTCGGGCTGAGCGAGGCCTACCGGGACGAGGTGCCGGCCGAGTTCGCGCGATCGCGGCTCGATCACGACACGCTGCGCGAGGGCGTGGTGCACGTGCTCGACGTGGAGAAGGATCCGCGCGTGTGGCGGGGCGAGCGCGTCCGGGACGAGGGCATCTCCTCCATGCTCAGCGCCGCGATCCACGGCCGCACGGGCGCCATGGGCGTGCTGCGGGCCTATGGCGCTCCGGGGCACCGCTTCTCGGGCGAGGATGCGGCCTACCTGCAGGCGCTCGCGGCGCAGGGCGCGGTCGCGATCGAGCACGCGAAGGCGTACCGCCTGCTCGCCGACCTCGACCGCGACAAGTCGCGCTTCCTGCGCATGACCACGCACGAGCTGCGCTCGCCGGTGCGGGTGACCGAGAGCCTGCTCATGACGCTCGCGGACGGCTATGCGGGTGCGCTCGCGAACGAGCAGGTCGAACTCGTGGGGCGTGCCCAGCGCCGGCTCGCGTCGCTGCACGCGCTCATCGACGACCTGCTCGATCTGGCGGCGGGCAAGGCGCTGATGATCGTGCCGCACCAGCGCGTCCTGGACCTGCGCGGGATCGTCGCCGAGGCCGTCGAGCGCTTCCAGGCCGTGGCGGCGGAAAAGCACATCGCGCTGGTGTTCGAGAGCCCGGACGGGCCGCTGGAGGTGTTCTGCGACCCGGCGGACATGGAACGCATCGCGGTCAACCTGATCAGCAACGCCGTCAAGTACACCCCGCGGGGGCGCGTGACCGTCACGCTGTCGGGCGAGGCGGAGCACATCCGGCTCGCGGTCGCCGACACCGGGATCGGGATCCCGCACGATGCCCTGCCGCACCTGTTCAGCGAGTTCTACCGGGCGTCCAACGCCAAGGCCGTGGAGGAGTCGGGCACTGGCCTGGGACTCTCGATCGTGAAACTGCTCGTCGACCGCGCGGACGGCCGGATCACGGTCGCGAGCCACGAGGGGGAGGGCAGCACGTTCTCCCTCGAGATGCCTCGCGCCGCTCGCGCGGGCACGGCGGATTCCCCCGCGTGAGAATGCCGGCGGCCTGCCGCGCGGCGCAGTTTGTGAAATGTGGTTACAATGCGGCCCGTACGGCCGATATCCGTAGCAGCTCTGAGCATTCATGAACCGCGAGCCGGGAGCGCGGGATGTGCGGCAGCCGGACCGGTCTTCTGGAGGATGCCCCGGACAGGCCGGCCACGCCGGCGGTTACGACAACGACGACGGAACTTCGACCGCACTCATGCCGAGTGCGCGACATGAGCTGCACCCGCTGGACCGTTCGCGCCGGCAGCTTGCGGCGGGGTCGCGGCGGAGAGGCGAACACTGTTTCGAGTGCGGCCGCCGCGCCCAGGGGCGCGAGTGGGCCGCAGCCTGATGGCGACACCCCCAGGGAGCACGTCCATGGCCAAAATTCTCGTAGTCGACGACGACCCGGATATCACCTTCGCCGTTTCCCTCTACCTCCGTAAGGAGGGGTACGAGGTGCAATCGTCCGCCAGCCGGGCCGAGGGCATGAAGGCGATCGCGAGCTACAAGCCCGACCTGCTGATCCTCGACGTGATGATGGAGCAGCCCGACGACGGGATCGCGATGGCGCAGGAACTGCGCCGCACCGGCCAGCAGCTCCCCATCGTGATGCTGACCAGCGTCGGCAAGGTCACCGGCATGCACTTCGACAAGGACAGCGATCTGGTTCCCGTGGACGCGTTCTTCGAGAAGCCGGTCCGGCCCGAGGAACTGCTCCGCAAGCTGCAGGAACTCCTCCAGAAGCGGGGGGCCTGACCATGATCGTGGGCCAGCAGCAGAAGATGCAGGACGAGATCCGCGAACTCATCGGGCAGCACGGGCGCACGCGCGCCGCGCTGCTGCCGGTGCTTCAGGAGCTCCAGCGCAGGCACGCCTCGATCTCCGACTTCGCGATGCAGGTGGTGGCCGACGAACTGGGCATCCATCCGGCCGAGGTCTACGGCGTCGTGACGTTCTACGCCTTCCTTCACCACGTGCCGATGGGCCGCTTCCAGATTCGTCTGTGCCAGACCATTTCGTGCGATCTCGCCGGCAAGGCGCGCGTGGCGCGCCAGCTCGAAAACGAGCTGGGGATCGCGTTCGGCGAAACGACGCCGGATGGCCGCTTCAGCCTCGAGTGGGCGAGCTGCCTCGGGATGTGCGACCAGGGCCCCGCCCTGCTCGTGAACGATCACGTCTACACGCGGGTGACGCCCGACCAGGTCCACCAGATCATCGAAGACTGTCGCAAGGTGTTCGGCGCCCACGCGGCACAGCCCACGCACGCGTAGGGGGAGGCCCACCATCATGCAGCCCATCAACAGCAAGAAGACGCCGCTGACGTTCGACTCGATCGAGCCGGGCGCCGGTCTGGCGGTGGCGATGAAGAAGAGCCGCGCCGACATCATCGGCGAAGTGGCGGCATCCAACCTGCGCGGGCGCGGCGGCGCCGGCTTCCCGACCGGCACGAAGTGGAATCTCGCCGCGGCGGCGCGCGTGAAGGACGGCGAGTTCAAGTATGTCGTCTGCAACGCCGACGAGGGCGAGCCGGGGACGTTCAAGGACCGGGTCCTGCTGCTCGACTACGCCGACCTGGTGTTCGAGGGCATGACCATCGCGGCGCGCGCCATCGGCGCGGCGCGCGGCATCCTCTACCTGCGTGGCGAGTACGTGTACATGCGCGCGCACCTCGACGCGGTGCTGGACCGGCGCCGCAAGGCGGGCCAGCTGGGACGGGGCGTGCTCGGCGTGGCGGGTTTCGATTTCGACATCGAGATCCGCATGGGCGCCGGCGCCTACGTCTGCGGCGAGGAAACCGCGCTCATCGAGTCGCTCGAGGGGCACCGCGGCGAGCCGCGCAACCGGCCGCCGTTCCCCGTGGACACGGGCTTCCTCAAGCAGCCCACCGTGGTGAACAACGTCGAGACGCTGGCGTCGGTGACCGCGATCATGGCGCGCGGCGCGGCGTGGTTCAAGGGCATCGGCTCCGAACGCTCGGCCGGCTTCAAGCTGTTCAGCGTCTCGGGCGACTGCGACCAGCCGGGCGTCTACGAGTTCCCGCTCGGCATCACCGTGAAGGAACTGCTCGCCAAGGTCGGCGGGAGCAACGCCAAGGCCGTGCAGGTCGGCGGTGCTTCCGGCATCTGCCTTCCGGTGGCCGACTTCGGGCGCCGCATCGCGTTCGAGGACGTCGCCACGGGCGGCTCGATCATCGTGTTCGGGCCCGGCCGGGACATGCTGCACGTCGCGAAGAACTTCATGGAGTTCTTCGTCGAGGAGTCCTGCGGACAGTGCACACCCTGTCGCGTGGGCAACGTCAAGCTGCTCGAGGGCATCGAGAAGCTCGAGCAGGGCACGTGCACGAACGCGTACCTGAAGGACCTGCTCTCGCTGTGCGAGACCATGCAACTCGCCTCGAAGTGCGGACTCGGCCAGTCGAGCCCCAACGCCTTCGTCTCGATCGTCAACAACTTCCAGGACGAGATTCTGGGGAGAACCCCCGTTCTCATTCGAGGTGAGCGATGAGTCCCGAACTCAGAAGCGGCGACGGAGCGTCGCGTGCACCGGTCAGCCAGTCGGGGACCCAGCTGCCGGTCACCGGAGACGTGTCCGGCTTGATCGGCGGCGAAATCACCGTCAACATCGACGGCAACGACGTGAAGGTGCCGATGGGCACCACCATCCTAGAGGCGGCGAAGAAGATCGGGGTCCGCATCCCGACGCTCTGCCACCACCCGGACCTCTGCGTCGCCGGTGTCTGCCGCATGTGCGTCGTCGAGGTCGAAGGCCAGCGCGCGCTGCAAGCCGCCTGCGCATACCCGGTGACGGGATCGCTCAAGGTGCGCACGCACACGCGCAAGGTGCGCCAGGCGCGGCGGCACATCCTGGACCTGCTGCTCTCGACGCACTATGGCGAGTGCTACAGCTGCAAGCGGAACAACAACTGCGAGCTGCAGGCGCTGGCGAAGGAGTACGGCGTCGACTTCTATCGCTTCGGGCACGTCACCGAATCGCAGCACCCGAAGGACGAGTCGAGCTACTCCGTCATCCGCGACATGGACAAGTGCATCCTCTGCCGGCGGTGCGTGCGCACCTGCATCGACATGCAGGAGGTGGGCGTGCTCGAGGCGGTCGGGCGCAGCAACAAGACGCGGATCTCGACCTACCTGGACAAGGCGCTCGCCGACGTGGTCTGCATCAACTGCGGGCAGTGCATCAATCGCTGCCCCACGGGCGCACTGCACGCCAACGACACGTCGGACGAGGTGTGGGCCGCGATCGACGACCCGAAGAAGCATGTCGTCATCCAGACCGCTCCGAGCCCGCGCGCCGGCATCGGGGAGTGCTTCGGCCTCGAGCCGGGCACCGCGATGACGTACCAGCTGAACACCGCGTTGAAGACCATGGGTTTCGACAAGGTATTCGACACCAACTTCACCGCCGACCTCACGATCCTCGAGGAGGGCACGGAGCTGCTGGTCCGGCTGCACAAGGCGCTGGTGAAGAAGGAGCCGGTCGCGCTGCCGCAGTTCACGAGCTGCTCGCCGGGCTGGGTGAAGTACCTGGAGCATTTCCATCCGGAGTACATCCCGAACCTGTCGTCGGCCAAGAGCCCGCAGCAGATGTTCGGCGCGGTGATCAAGACCTACTACGCGCAACAGAACCACATCGATCCGAAGGACATCGTCACCGTCGCGCTGATGCCGTGCTCGGCCAAGAAGTTCGAGTGCAACCGGCCCGAGATGGCGGACAGCGGCTTCAAGGACGTCGACTTCGGGCTCACGACCCGCGAGATGGCGCAGATGGTCAAGGAGGCGGGGATCCACCTGCCCGACATGCCGAAGAGCGACTTCGACGATCCGTTCGGGACCGCGACAGGGTCCGGCGTGATCTTCGGGGCGACCGGCGGCGTGATGGAGGCGGCGCTGCGCACCGTCATCGAGCTGGTGTGCGGCATCAAGGTGGAGAAGCTCTTCGACCACGCGAACATCGTTCCCGTCCGCGGGTTCGAGGGTGTGCGCTACGTCGAGCTGCCGATCACGCAGGTGGCCGCCGAGGTGCCTGCCATCCTCAAGGCGCTCATCCCGAGCTTCGACTTCCTCAAGGGCGCGACGCTCAAGGTCGCCGTGGCGCACGGGACGGCCAACGCGCGTCGCGTCGTCGATGACATCAAGGCGGGCGGCAAGTTCAGCGAATGCCACTTCATCGAGTTCATGGGTTGCCCGGGTGGTTGCCTGGGCGGCGGTGGCCAGCCCATCCCGACGTCGCCGGAGATCCGTGCGGCGCGGGCCCGGGCGATCTACGCCGAGGACGCCGAGTGCGTCGTGCGCAAGTCGCACGAGAACCCCGCCGTGCTGAAGCTGTACGGCGAGTTCCTGACTGACGGGCCCTGCGGGCACAAGAGCCACGAGCTCCTGCACACGCACTACACCCCGAGGGGCAAGCACATCGACTGACGGGCAGTGAGGCGCGTGGGGCATTCGACCCGCGTCCGGAATCGGCGAGGCGGTCCGCCCCACGCGGACCGCTTCGTCGCGTCGGGACCGCGGAGAGTCCGGCGAAACAGTGTTATCACTCGAATCCGCGGCCCGCGCCCTGCCGGCACGTGACGAGGCTGGCCACGCCGGGGTGCAACCAGGTCGCGCAACGCGGTGTCCGTGCTCGCGGGCGGCGGCTCATGGATCGTCCAGGCCGGCTCACGACGCCTGAACAATTGAACACCGCCCGGAGAAGTTGCATTCGCGCTTCCGGACGTTGCCGATGACAATGGTGGCGCGGCGGCGCCCTGCCCGCGTGTGCGGGCGAGCGCGCCCCAACGCGGGCTCGCGGGCCGCGAGTCGAACGTGAAGACCTGATGACGACGCAAGACAACTGTCCCGAGCAGACGGCCATCCGGCCGTCGGGAATGAACCATGGCGCACGTGGTGTTCGGTGTCTGGGACGGGGTGGTCCACGATCATCGTGGGCTGGCCCCGGGAGCAGGCGCGGTGTTGCCGGGCCTGCAGGGTTTCGACGAGTTCGACGAAGGCAACCGCATACGCGCCTTCTTCGGTGATCGTGGGTTCTTCGTGTTCGATCCGGACGTCCACCTGATCGATGCGCTGTGGCGGTACATGGACAAGGCCGCGGAGCAGTCGTGCGGCAAGTGCACGCCCTGCCGCATGGGCACCCAGCTCGTGAGCGAAGCGCTCGACGCGATTCGGCGCGGCCAGCCGAGCGCGCTGTCGCTCGACGACATCGCTTCGCTCGCGGAGCAGATGGCGACGACGTCGCTGTGCGGACTCGGGCAGACGTGCGCGAACTCACTGCTCGCGGCGCTGAATCATTTTCGTGACGTGATCGAGGCCCAGTCGGGCGAGGGGGCGGCGCCGAAGCAGTTCGGCATGACGTACATGACGGCGCCGTGCATCGAGGCGTGCCCGTCCAAGATCAACGTTCCGCGCTACATCGACTACATCCGCGACGGCAAGCCCGCGCATTCACTCGGCGTCATCCTGCAGAAGTACCCGATGGCGGCGACGTGTGGCCGCGTGTGCGTGCGGTTCTGCGAGATGGCCTGCCGCCGCAAGCTGGTCGACGAGGCGGTGGGCATCAAGACGCTCAAGCGCTACGTCGCCGACCAGCAGCAGGGACGCCACGCGCTCGAGTTCACGAAGGACCTGATCGCGAAGAAGCTCGGGCCCGACATGCGAGTCGCGGTCGTCGGCGCGGGGCCCGCGGGCATCTCGTGCGCCTACCACCTGCTCCTGCACGGCTACCACGTGGACATCCTGGAGGCGATGGCGGTCGCGGGCGGCATGGCCGCAATCGGCATTCCCAGCTACCGGCTGCCCAAGGACGTGCTGCGTGCCGAGACCGGCATCATCACCGCGCTGGGCGGTCGCATGCTCTACGGCCAGGCGCTGGGTCGCGACTTCTCGATCGACGACCTGTGCGGCCGCGGCTACAAGGCGGTGTTTCTCGCGCTGGGCTGCCAGCAGGGCTCGCTGCTCGGCGTCACGGACGAGGATCCCGACATGCCCGGCTACATCTCCGGGATCGCGTTCCTGCTCAAGGTGCACGATCACGTCGCGGGTCTTCAAACGCACGAGCTCGCGGGAGACGTCGTCGTCGTCGGTGGCGGCAACGTCGCGATGGACTGCGCGCGCTCCGCGCTGCGCATGGGCGCGGCCACGGTGCACCTCGTCTACCGCCGCACGCGCGATGACATGCCGGCAGACCACGAGGAGATCGAGGCGGCGGAGAAGGAAGGGATCGTCTTCCATTTCCTCACCAACCCCGCGCGCATCGTGGCCGAGGACGGCCACGTGGCCGGCGTCGAGCTGGTGGAGATGAAGCAGGGCGAGGCCGACGCCCGCGGACGCCGCAACGTGAAGCCCGTGGCGGGCAGCGAACACGTGCTGCCCTGCACCACGGTGATCGCGGCCATCGGCCAGCAGGTCCGCAAGGGCGCGCTGACCACGGACGACGGCGTCGAGTTCGACCGCTGGAGCTGCGTCCAGGCCGACGGCAGCCTGATGACCTCGCGCCGTGGCGTGTTCGCCGGCGGCGACTGCGCGTCGGGTCCATCCACGCTCATCCACGCCATGTCCGCAGGCCTCAAGGCGGCGCGCGCGATTGACGACTGGGTGCGCCTCGGGCGCGTCCGGTTCGCTCCGCGCCCGCGCATGCGGCAGCTGCTGAACCAGCACGAGATGCTCGCGGCCGACACCCCCGAGTTCCCCGTCCGCAACGAGTATCGCGTCCATCACCCCGAGCTCGACCCCGAAGTGCGCAAGCTCATGTTCGAGGAGGTCGAGCAGACCATCAGCGACGCGGCTGCCTACCACGAGGCGAAGCGCTGCCTCCGTTGCTATCGCGTCTATTCCGTCATCACCGAGCAGCCGATTCCGGAAGGGGCGGCCTGATCCCATGAGCCTCGATAGCCTCGAAACCCATCACGACACCATCGTCCACGCCACGCTCAACGGCCTCGCGGTCACCGCGACCGCGGGCGAGACCATCCTGAAGTGCGCCCGCCGTCATGGTGTGCACATCCCGACGCTGTGCGAGCTGGACGACATCGACCACGCGCCCGGCACCTGCCGCGTGTGCCTGGTCGAGATCCGGGTGCCCGGCCAGGACAAGACCCACGTCGTGACCTCGTGCACCACGCCCTTGCGCGAGGGGCTCGAGATCCAGACCCGCACGCGCCGCGTGCGCGAGATGCAGAAGCTGCAGGTCGAGCTGCTGCTCGCGGACCACGACCAGGACTGCGCCACCTGCATCCGGCACGGCAACTGCGAACTGCAGGACGTCGCGCAGTTCGTCGGCCTGCGCACCAACCGGTTCGTCGACCCCGTACGTATCGCGGCCCGGCCGAAGGACACGTCTTCGCCCGCACTCATTCGCGACATGTCCAAGTGCATCCGCTGCCAGCGCTGCATCGCGATCTGTCGCGAGGGGCAGGGCGTGGACGCCCTCGTCGTGACCGGCACGGGGCAGGAGACGGGCGTCGGCCTGCGTGACGGTCTCTCACAGCGCGAGTCGACGTGCGTCACCTGCGGCCAGTGCGTGCTCGTCTGCCCGACAGGGGCGCTCGGAGAGCGTGACGAGGTGGAGAAGGCCATCGACTTCCTGAACGACCCCGACATCATCACGGTCGTGCAGTTCGCGCCCGCGCTGCGAGTGGGCTTCGGCGAGGAGTTCGGGCTGGCGCCGGGCACCAATGTCGAGGGGCAGATCATTGCCGCGCTGCGCCACGTCGGGGCCGACATCGTGCTCGACACCAACTTCGGCGCGGACGTCGTCATCATGGAGGAGGGCACCGAACTGCTCCGCCGGCTGGGCGAGGGCAAGCGCCCCACGTTCACCTCGTGCTGCCCGGCGTGGATCAACTTCGCCGAGAAGCACTATCCCGACATCCTGCCGCTGCTGTCCTCGACCAAGTCCCCGCAGCAGGTCACGGGGATCATCGCCAAGACCTACCTGCCCGAGAAGATGGGCCTGGACGAGAAGCAGATCCGCGTGATCTCGATCATGCCGTGCACCGCGAAGAAGGACGAGGCGGTACGCCCCAGCCTCATGCACGGCAACGTGCCCGAGGTGGACGTCGTGCTGACCACGCGGGAGTTCTCGCGGCTGCTCCGGCGCGAGGGGGTGGACCTGCGCACGATCGAGCCGTCCACGTTCGACAACCCGTTCATGAGCGACTACTCGGGCGCGAGCGTGATCTTCGGAACGACCGGCGGCGTGATGGAAGCCGCGCTGCGCACGATCTACCACGCCGTCAACAACCGCGAGCTCGAGCACATCGAGCTGGAGCAGCTTCGCGGCTTCGAGGGGGTGCGCACCGCATCGGTGGACCTGGGCGGCGCGATCGGCGTGGTGAAGGTGGCCATGTGCCACGGGCTCAAGCCGACGCGGGCGATGGTCGAGGCCGTGCGGGCGGGAACCGCCGACTTCGACTTCATCGAGGTCATGGCGTGCCCGGGCGGCTGCGTGGACGGTGGCGGCACGTTGCGATCCAAGAAGGCGTACCTGCCGCACGCGCTCAAGCGCCGCGAAACCCTGTTCGGCATCGACCGCACCCGCAAGGTGCGGCAGTCGCACAACAACCCGCAGGTGCAGGCCCTGTACAAGGACTACCTGGGCCGGCCGTACTCGGAGAAGGCGCACTACCTGCTGCACACGTTCTACACGGACCGCAAGCTGGAGATGACCCACACCGTCAACCAGATCTGGAACGAGATCACCATGAGCACCATGGTGTACTGAGCGCACCGGGTGCCGCCGCCGGCCCGGCTTCGCGCCGAGGCGGTGACGCCCGCGGGAGCGGGTGCGCCAGTCCCCGACGACCCACGGCCGCCCGGCGAGCTCCGCCGCCGGGCGGCTTCGTTGTGCGGGAGACAGGAGAGCTCTTGCGCCGCCGTCGCGCGCGGGGCACCTTCCCCTCGTGAGCCTCGACCCGCCGGAAACCATCGACCCCGAACTCCTGGCCGCCGGCTACGTGCCGCCCGACCCCGACGAGCCCCGCCCGTTCGAACTGTGGTCGGCGGTGGGCGACGTGCGGCCATGGGGCACGCTGATCGTGCTGTTGGCGTGGGGCGTGATGTTCCTGCTCGAAGGGCGCGGCGGCGCCTTCGACAACGCGGGCGCCATGGCCGCATGGGGCGCGAATGCCACGGGGTTGGACGCGTGGGCGAGCGCGTGGCGGCTGCTGGCCTCGACGTTCCTGCACGCGGGCGTGGCGCACGTGTTCTTCAACGCCACGAGCCTGCTGGTGGTGGCACCCGCCGTGGAGCGCCTGTTCACGCGCTGGGGGTTCTGGGTCGTCTACGCCGCCGGTGGCGCGACCGCCTCGCTCGCCAGCCTGGTCTGGCGGGGAGCGCACGAGGGCGGCGCGAGCAGCCTGAGCGTGGGCGGTTCGGGTGCCGTGTTCGCGCTCGGGGGCGCGCTGCTGGTGGCGGCGCTCCGCCTGCACGGACGGCTCGCGCCCAGCCGGGCGCGAGCGTTCGCCGCGGCGCTCCTGTACCTGCTGGCGCCGGCGCTCGCCTCGGGCATGACGCGCCACGGCACCGACAACGTGGCGCATGGGGCCGGAGTCGCAGGTGGCGCGCTGCTCGGCCTGCTGCTGCCGATCTCGCCGCGGCTCGGAGGGTCGTCCACGCCGCCGGCGCTGCGCGTGCTGGCCACGCTGTGCGCGCTCGCGCTCGCGGCCTCGCTGGCGCTCGCGCTGAGCGGTGGACTCGCGTACGGCGGCTGAGCGCCGCGTCGCGCCGACGAAGGCCTCGCGGCGTTCCCGCGGGTGCCCGGTCGGGGGAGCCCCGCGGGTGCGGATGTGGCGCCGATCGTGATTTGTTACACTATTGGAGTTCCGGTTTCCCTGCTCTTCCTGCCCAGACCGACGCCCCCCGGGGAGCCTCCCACATGCGCCGCGCCCTCGCCGCCGCTGCCCTCGCGGCACTGCTCGTTTCGCCCGTGTTCGCCGCGCAGAACGCGCCGCCGGCGCCCGCCGGGGCGCAAACGAACCCGCCCATCTACATCGCGTTCCTCTGGCACATGCACCAGCCGATCTACTGGCCGTATGAAGACGTGATGACCACGCAGGCGAACGCCCGCTATTCGTACTCGGTCGTGGACATCTTCAACCAGCGGATCGGCCCGTACACCACCTGGCCGGGCGACGCGGTGTGGAAGGGCATCCATGCGGGCATGGGACACTTCGGCGCGCAGGTGAGCTTCTCCGGTTCGCTGATCGAGAACCTGGACAACCTCGAGGCTGGAGGCGACGGCAACTTCTCGGGCTGGAAGTCCGCGTGGACGGGCATCTCCGGCCAGACGACCGCGCTCGGGAACCCGCGCCTGGACCTGGTCGGATTCGGCTACCACCACCCGCTCATGGGCCTCATCGACACGGGGGACATCCGCAGGCAGATCGAGGCGCACCGCTCGCGCGTGACGTCAGAGATGGGCGCCACCGTGTCGAAGGGCATCTTCCCGCCCGAGAACGCGTTCACCGAACGCATGATTCCCGCGTTGCGCGCGGAGGGCCTGGACTGGGTGCTCGTGGACAACATCCACTTCGAGCGTGCCGCCACGGGCTATCCGTTCAACACCGGCGGCAACATCTACGAGCCGAACAGGGCGGACCAGCGCGACCCGAACCCCTCCGACTGGGTGCAGCTCAACGGCGTGTGGGCGCCGACACAGGTCTCCGGCGGCTGGGGGCACCGGCCGCACTACGTCCAGTATCGCGACCCGGCCACGGGCGCGCTCTCGCGCATGATCGCGGTGCCGGGCGAGCGTTACATGGGTACCGAGGATGCGCGTGGCGGATTCGGCGCGCTGCAATACGACGCCGTCATCAGCCAGCTGGCCGCGTACAACACCGATCCCGCCCACCCGCTGCTCGTCGTGCTCCCGCACGACGGCGACAACTACGGCGGCGGTACGGAGAGCTACTACCATTCCAACTTCCAGGGTTTCGTGGACTGGCTCGGAGCGAACCCCGCGCGTTTCGTCTGCACGACCATCGCGGACTACCTGCAGATGTTCCCGCCGGACACGGCCGATGTCGTCCACGTCGAGAACGGGGCGTGGAGCGGCGCGGACAACGGTGACCCGCAGTTCAAGAAGTGGCTCGGCGACCCCGACACCAGCGGCTACAGCCCCGACGACAACAGCTGGGCGGTGGTCACCGCGGCGAAGAACTGGGTGCTCACGGCGGACCAGATCGCACCCAACTCGAGCGAGACGCAGAGCGCGTGGCACTACCTGCTCAACGCCGAGGCGAGTGACTACTGGTACTGGGATGGTTCGCAGAATGGTCTCTGGGACTCGCATCCGGCGCGCGCCGTGAACCAGGCGATTCCCCACGCGCAGGCCGTGGTCGCGGGCGGCACGGACCTGACCGGCCCGACCCTCTTCATCCCGCAGCGCAGGCCCTACAACCCCGGCGGCACGGAGTGGGGGATCGCACAGGCCAGCGACTTCACCGTGTGGACGTATGTCTACGACCTCGCGGGTCTGGGCGCCGTGACGCTCGAGTACCGCATCGACGACGACGGCGTGCTGGCGGTGGATTCGCCGGTCAACGACACGTACGCCGGCGGTACGGGCGTCGGCGCGTGGACCGCGGTCGCGTGCACCGCCGGCGACCTCGCCTCGCGCACGGATCCGCTTCCCGCCTGCCGCGCGGCGAAGTACAGCGCCGCCGTGAGCGGGCTCACGGCCAGGCTCGTGGACTACTACGTCGAGGCCGTGGATGCGCACGGCAACCTCAGCCGCTCTCCGATCCAGCATGTCTGGGTGGGCGCCGGCGGTGGCGGCGGCACGACGGGCGTGGCGTACTCCCCGGCGGCGCCGACGAAGAACGACTCGATCACCATCGTGGTCAACGGCACCACCTCGCCCGCGAAGCTTCACTGGGGCGTCAACACGTGGGGGCTTCCGCTCGCGGCCTACCGCCCTGCGGGCACGGTGCTCTTCGGCGGCACCGGCCCCGCGCTCGAGACGCAGATGAACGTGGTGAACGGCAACCTCACGCTGACACTCGGGGCGTTCAACAACGCCGCGCAGGTCGTGAACACGCTCGACTTCGTCATCCACTACGACAGTGGCAGCTACGACAACAACAGCGGCCAGGACTGGCACGTCGCGATCTCGGGTAACGGCGGCGGATCGTCGAAGGTCTACGTGCTGGACGGCGCGCTCGACGCGGGCGTCGCGAAGGTCGCGACCCACGCGGGTGTGGACCTGTACCTCGACTGGAACGGCAGCGAGCTCTACGTGGCGACGCAGGCGGCGAGCGGCGTGGGCAACGATGTCTTCGCGCTCGTCGCGGGCACGCCCGGTGCGCTCGTCGCGGCGCCGTGGGGCAAGTCGGGCCAGGCGGCGCAATGGTCGGCGTTCCTCGGCAACGAGAGCACGAACAACTACTGCGGCTGGACCAACGCGGTCGGCACCGTGAAGCAGTCGGCGGGCGCATTCCTCGAGGGCACGGTCAACCTCGCGGGCCAGCTTGGCGGCGTGCCGCCGGTCGTGTGCGTGGCCATCGCGCGCTACGGCACCAACAACGGCAACGCGCTCGTGGCGCAGTGCCCCGCGGGCAACGGCGACGGCAACGTGGACGCCCCGGAGTACTATTCGTATCCGCTGGGCACCGCCGGCGTCTCCCAGCTCCCGGCGCCGGGCGGTCTCCGCCTGCTGGCGCCCTCGCCGAACCCGCTGTGCGGATTCGCCACGCTCGTGTACACGCTGCCGCGCGCGGGCGATGTTTCGCTCGACGTCTACGACGTGCGCGGCCGCCGCGTCGCCACCCCGGTGAGTGGCCGGCAGCCGGCAGGTTCGCACCACGCCGCGTGGGACGCTTCCCGCGTCCCCGCGGGCATGTACTTCGTGGACTTGCGCTTCGGGGGCGAAAGGTCGTCGCGGCGGGTGCTGGTGATTCACTGAAGCCGCGTTCACGCGTCCTGATACGCGAATCCCCGTCGCGGCCCGGATGCCGCCTTTCGGACCATCGCGAAGCCGGGCGTGAAGCGCGAGAATGGGCGTTGGCACTTGCGATGTGCTTTCCCGAGGACGGTGCATCGCCTATGCTACGATCGACGCCGGCGTCCCCGCGCCCGAGCGGACGAAGGACCGTTTCGACCCTGGACCAGAGGAGATTCCCATGCGCGTGCGGCACCAGCTTCCCAGGTTGGCGATCATCGTGCTCCTGCTGTGCAGCGCCAGCGCGGCGTTCGCGTTCCCCAGCATCGCCCGCAAGACCAAGCTGTCCTGCGCGACCTGTCATTCGAAGGTGTCCGGCGGCGTGGACCTGACGGATGCCGGCAAGGCGTACAAGGCCGACAACACCAAGGTGCCGGCGGCTTCGGTCGCGGGCTCGGACTACGTCGGCAGCAACAAGTGCAAGATGTGTCACATGAAGCAGCACAAGGCCTGGGGCGACACCAAGCACTCGAAGGCCTTCGCGGCCCTCGTGAGCGGTGACTCGACGCTCCAGGCGACGCAGGCCGGGGCGCTGGGCGTGAAGCTCACCGGTTCGCCCGCGACCAACGACGCGTGCCTCGGTTGCCACACCGTCGGCTTCAAACTCGGAGGCTATCCGCCGGCCGACACGACGAAGACGGCCTCGTTCGTCAACGTGGGCTGCGAGATGTGCCACGGCCCGGGCAGCAAGCACGCCGCTGCCGAGAAGGCCGACAAGAAGACCTTCATCAACATTCCGACGACGGACGCCATGTGTAAGGACTGCCACACGTCCGCCATGAGCCCGAAGTTCGCCTTCGAGACGTACAAGAAGACGGGCGTGCACGTCATTCCCGCGACCCCGTAGCGCCGGCACGACACGCGAGCGGGAGGCCTGCAACGCGCCGGCCTCCCGCTTCGCAGTTGGGTGAGCGCGCGCACCTGGCGTTTGGCGAGCCGTGGCGGGCGCGCCCGCCGTGCGACCCCGCGCGGGGAATGGCTGCCAATTGCGGTCGTGCCCG
The DNA here is from genome assembly GCA_903921835.1 of Candidatus Eiseniibacteriota bacterium. GTDB lineage: Bacteria > Eisenbacteria > RBG-16-71-46 > RBG-16-71-46 > RBG-16-71-46 > CAIXRL01. The sequence continues at coordinate 19,892 of CAIXRL010000739.1, forward strand.
CACCATCTGGCAGTCCTGTCCGCGATTCGTCCCGCGTGGCCGTCCCGGAGGGGGATCCGTAACCCGTTGGCCGCCAGCCAAGGCGCGGGCGGTGCCCGTCGGCGTCCGCGTGGCATGCGAGTTGCGGCTCTGGCGTTAGCCCGGAGTATTCATGAACCGCGAGCCGAGAGTGCGAGATGTGCGTCAGACGCAAGAAGATCGGCCGGCCGCGCCGGAACCGTGTTGCAGACACGATGAGGACAGCGGCCGGTCGAGCTTCGCAGCGGATGACGCGCAG
>CAIXRL010000740.1 GCA_903921835.1 Candidatus Eiseniibacteriota bacterium
CTCGCGCGGTAGCGGAGGCCGCCGGCGCTTCGCCGGACCTCCGGCCCGGCGCTATTGCCCCGCGGACTCCTCGAGGTCGGCGAGATCCGCGAGATCGCGCGGCCTGCCGACCGCCCGCTTGTTGCGGATCAGCGCGTCGCGGCCGATGAAGTCGCACGCGAACTCGCCGAGCCTGCCATGCACCCGCGAGGCCCACGCCTCGGCAAACGTGAGGCCCGTGAGCGACGTGAGGATGTCCACGCGGCGGGGCGCCATCCCGATCTGGTACACGACGCCGCTCTGCGTGAGATCGGCCTCTTTCAGGTCGGCCAGCGGGGCTCCAAACGCCCGCAACGCGCGGTAGACCCGGGCAGCGTTCTCCGGTGTGGCCTCGACCCAGAGATCGAGGTCGCCGGTCGCCCGCGGGCGCGCGTGGATTGCCAGTGCGAATGCCCCGACAACGAGGAACCGTGCCTCAGCGGCGGATAAGTCGCGTAACAGTTCGAGATAGTCCTGGTTCACCGGTGTCCCTTCCGGTCAGGCGCCACAGCTCCTGGCTCAATCGCCACGTCTCTTCCACTCGCTCATCGGGCGTCATCGCGGCCCAGAACTCGCGATCGGCCCGGTCGGCCTCGGCGCCGAGGCGCAGCTTGCGCGTCAGGATCGTGCGGGGTTCGCGAGGCTCCATGCGCCGAGGATAGCATCTCGCCGGGCGGCGGAGCGGCCGAATGCGCCGGCGTGGAGCCATGGCGGGGGTCGCGCGGCACGCCATGGCCGACCTTCTTCATGCCGCCATCGGCGCCGGCTCCGCCGGACTCGCAACGGTCCGCGCGCTGCCGCGCCGGGCGTACGAGCTGATGCCAGGGACCACACGATCGCCGACCCTCCGCGCCGGGCCGTCGCGTCGTGGCCCGCCGTTCTTCCCCGGGTGACGTCCATTTGCCACCAGGCTGCGTTCTTCCTAGTCTTGCTCCCGACTTGAAGCGCTGCGGCGGTGCATCCGGGCTGGTCAGTCGCCTCGGGAGCCACCCGCGACGAGTAGAAACGTGTCTCCCGACAGGGTGACCGACTTTCCGGGCGCCGAACGCTGTGATGAGTTCGCGCCAAATCCAGAGGGGTAGGTCATGCGGAGATACGTCGTCGTGCTGGTAGCGCTGCTGATCGGGACGTCCGCGGCGGCAACGGCTTCGGCGGGACTGAATGTCGCCGGGCACGAGAATCTCGAAGGCCAGTTCGCGTTCGGTGTGTCGGGCGGGATCGTCAAGCCGAACGGCCAGATCGGGAACGAGCCTGACTGGAGGGCCACATCTTCCTCGAGCGGCCTCGACCTGCGCTATGGCTGGAATCGTTCGGCAGAGGCCACCTACTACCCGGCGAACTTCCTGGCGGTGGGTCTGTGGTTCGGCGAGAACGATCTGCGCATGCGCGACGAGGCGCTGCCCACGGCGAATGGCATGGAGACTTTCCACATGCTGGCGCGCGGCAGGACGTCGTTCTACGGCGTGCACGTGAAGGGTTTCCTGCCGTCCGAGCGCACCTGGGCCCCCTATGCATTCGTGGGCGTCGCGCGCTGGATCCGCAGGCTGGACCTCTCGCCCAGCCTGCCGGGCGGGGCGTCGGAAACGGTCGGGGTCGAAGTGACCGACGACTGCGTTGGCTTCGACGGCGGCCTGGGTTTCGAGCAGCCGGTCAACCGGTGGCTGGGTTTCACCGCCTCCGGGCGGTATTTCTACAGCGGCTCGCTCTCTCACGAAGTGCAGTGGGAGGGGCGCAAGATGCCCGTGCACAGTTGGGACTTCTGGTCGGTGGACCTGGGCTTCACCTGGCACGCGCCCGTGCGATCGGCGGTCAGCGTCCGCTGAAGTGCCGTTCGCCGCGCTCGACGTGACGCGCGCGGGCCGGCCGGTCGCCTGTGTGGCGCACGTGACGCTGCACATGGAGAGGTTCCAGCGCTCAGGCGGCTGGCGTTCGGAGGCGGCTCCCCGTCCGGGGGCGCTCCGATGAAGAGTGATTCCTGCACGTGTTCGGTACGGTCCCGCTGTTCGCGCCGGCGTTGTCGATCGCGTTGCCGTCGTCCTGCGCCGCAACAGGCGGCGAGACGCTGAGGGGCAGGGTCGCGGTTTCTCTCTGGGGACGGCACGGCTGCACGTGCACGACTTCATCGTGCAGCTTCCCGGCGGCGACGAGACCTTCACGGACCTCGTGAAGGGGCGGAGCGCGCGGATTGGCGCGTCCGCGAAGCTCGACTTCACTGGGGGCGGTCGTGGACCCCGTACGTGTTCGTCGGCGTCGGGCAGATCTCGGGCGACTTCCACGGGTCGGGCTATCAGACCATCGTCCCCGACTGGGAGTTCTGGAGCGCGGACGCGGCGCTCACCCCGCGCTTGCCGATGAGTCGCTGAAATCGGTTACAGGACGCATTGCACCCGCTGCGGGACTGAGCGCGTCCTGTCAGAACGGGCGAGCGACCTGTCAGGTTGGCGGGCGGTGAGGCGGCGCCGCTTGCGCCCGGACAACGTGCGGACGTCCCGCGCCGCCCGCGTGGCGGGAATCCGATCGCGCCGCCCTGCGTCGCCGGGCCCCGAACTCCTTGTCCTTTCACGTCTACACGCTGTGCCTGCCGGAGCAGACGGCGCGCGGGCGAAGTTTCTTCCCTCCCGCCATCGGAACCGTCCCCGTTGGCGCGAATGGCGCAACGATTGCTCTTCGCTGGGGCTCTTTCGGGCCCCTGAAAGGAGTCGCACATGAGTGGAATGGACGTGGCTGTGGGCACCCAGAAGAAGAACATGAGCACCAAGGACTACATCAACTCAGTTGTCGACGGCGTCGTTGCCAAGAATCCCGCGGAGCCCGAGTTCCATCAGGCGGTTCGCGAGGTCATCGGGTCGCTGCTTCCGGTCCTCGAACGCCATCCGGAATACCGGTCGGCGCGGCTGCTCGAGCGCATCGTGGAGCCCGAGCGCGTCTTCATGTTCCGTGTGCCGTGGCAGGACGACCGTGGCGAAGTTCAGGTCAACCGCGGCTTCCGCATCCAGATGAACAGCGCGATCGGGCCGTACAAGGGCGGGCTGCGTTTCCACCCGTCGGTCAACCTCGGCATCCTCAAGTTCCTGGCCTTCGAGCAGGTGTTCAAGAACTCGCTCACCACGCTGCCCATGGGCGGCGGCAAGGGCGGCTCGGACTTCGATCCGAAGGGCAAGAGCGACAACGAGGTGATGCGTTTCGCGCAGAGCTTCATGACCGAACTTTTCCGGCACATCGGGCCGGACACGGACGTCCCCGCGGGTGACATCGGCGTCGGCGGCCGCGAGATCGGTTTCCTCTTCGGCCAGTACAAGCGGCTGAGGAACGAGTTCACCGGCGTGCTCACGGGCAAGGGCCTCAACTGGGGCGGCTCGCTGATTCGTCCGGAAGCCACGGGCTACGGCACGGTGTACTTCGCGGCCGAGATGCTCAAGGCCAAGGGCAAGTCACTGGACGGCAAGACCTGCCTCGTGTCGGGCAGCGGCAACGTGTCGCAGTACACGGTCGAGAAGATCCTCGACCTGGGCGGCAAGGCCATCACGCTGTCGGATTCCAACGGCATGATCCACGATCCGGACGGCATCGACCGCGAGAAGCTCGCGTTCGCGATGGAGCTCAAGAACGTGCGTCGTGGCCGCATCAAGGAGTACGCGGACAAGTATCCGAAGGCGAAGTTCATCGCGGTCGATTCGACGATGGACTCCAACCCGCTCTGGAACGTCAAGGCGGATTGCGCATTCCCGTCCGCGACGCAGAACGAGATCAACGCCAAGGACGCGGCGAACCTGGTCAAGAACGGCGTTTCGCTGGTCGCCGAGGGCGCCAACATGCCGTCGACGCTGGACGCCATCAAGATCTACCTCGACGCGGGAATCCTGTACGGGCCGGCCAAGGCTGCGAACGCCGGTGGCGTGGCGACGTCGGGCTTGGAGATGTCGCAGAACAGCATGCGGCTCTCGTGGACGCGCGAAGAGGTCGATCAGAAGCTGCACAACATCATGATCGCGATCCACAAGAACTGCTACGAAACGGCCGAGAAGTACGGCACGCCGGGCAACCTGGTGAACGGAGCCAACATTGCAGGCTTCCTGAAAGTTGCTGACGCAATGCTCGATCAAGGCTTGGTTTAAGCCTCCGCAAACTGTATTA
>CAIXRL010000741.1 GCA_903921835.1 Candidatus Eiseniibacteriota bacterium
ACCGGCCCGGCGTGGGTGGCCACCGACACGTACGGCCGCCTGACCATGCGCATCGGCACCGCGCTGCTGCTCGCGGGCCGGCTCAAGGAGTCGCTCGCGGAGTTCGACCACGTCATGCAGGACTATCCCAAGAGCGTGCTGTCCGCCGAGGCGCAGTACCGTATCGGCTACGCGTGGGAGACGGGCGCGGATGATTTCGATCGCGCGCTGCAGGAGTACGGCAAGGTGAAGGAGCAGTACGGCCTCACCCAGTACACGCAGCAGGCGCAGCAGCGCAGCGACGACCTGGGGCGCATCATGCAGTTCCGCAAGGGCGCGGGCGCCGACTCGCTCGAGAAGAAGGCCGAGGCCGGATTCCTCACCGCCGAGCGCGAGCTCTTCGAGCTCAAGCGGCCCGAGCACGCGCTGGAGGCCTACGGTGACGTCGTGCAGCGTTACCCCGGAACCGCCGTGGCGGGGCGCGCGCTGAACGCGCAGGCATGGGTGCTCTCGCGCAAGCTGGGCCGCAAGGAGGCAGCGGTTTCGCTGTTCTGGAAGGTGGTGCACGAGTACCCGGCGACCACGGCGCAGCTCGCCGCGCGCGACTACCTCGAGGCGGACGGCCTGAGCGTGCCCGACAGCCTCATCGTGCCGCCGAAGGCGCCGGAGCCCACGGCCGCGGACTCGGCGCGCGCGCTCACACCCATCCCGAGCGGCACGCCTGCCCTCGGCGTCGTGGTGGCGTCGTCGCGACCGGACTCGCTGCTGCGCATGCCCAGCTTCCCGCCGCTCGGCATGGTGCGCGATTCGAGCAGCCGCGCGATCCCACCCGGCCGCGGCCTGATGCCGCCCGGGCTCATGCCCGACATGCCGCCCGACTCGCTCGGACGGCCGCCAGCGTTGTTCAGCCCGCCACCCGCGGACACCACCCGGCGCGTGCCGGGAAACTGAGCGGAGCGCCCGCGCGCGGCTGACGTTTTCACTTCATGCGGTTTCCCGGCGCGCGCCGGGCAACCGCATGGGACGTGCGCCCGGTTCGTCGGGCGCGCCCGGCAGGTTGTCGCATGCGCTGCGCGACCCCGGGCCCCGGTCGCGAATCGCGTGCGCCGGACTCCGTCGCGTCCTCGCCGCCGTGCGTGCGCCGCGCCGGCCCTACCGCAGGAACAGCACCACCACCCCCGCGACCGCGACCAGTGCTCCCGCGAGCGCGCGGCGGGTGACGCGTTCGCCGTGCACGCGTGAGGCGATCAGCATGGTGAAGATCGGGTAGATCGCCGTGATCGACGAGGCAATGCCCGCCTGCACGTAGCGCAGCGCGACCAGGGACAGCGTGACCCCCATGAACGGTCCGCAGAACGCGCCGCCGGCCATGAACGCCGTGGCGCGCCGGTCGCGCAGCGCGCCCAGCGTTTCGGGCACGGCGCGCTCGGCCGTGGCCAGGATCCAGATCGCGGCCATCGCGCTGGTCACGCGGATCACGGTGGCCGAGAGCGGATCGATGCCGCTGCGGATCGCCATCTTGGAGAGCACGTAGCCGCCGGCCTGGCCGACCGCACCGAGCACGCCCGCGAACACGCCCATCGCGACGGAGCCTTCCGCATGCCCGGTGCGTGCGGTCGCACGCGCGCTCACCACCCAGGCGACGCCGCCCAGCGTGAGCGCCATGCCGAGCGCGGCGAGCGGCCCGGGCAGCTCGTGCAGGACCGGCCACGCGATGAACACGGTGAACAGCGGCGCCAGCGAGGCGATGAGCGCGGCGCGGCCGGGACCGAGAATGATCAGCGAGCGGAAGTACCACGTGTCGCCGAACACGAACCCGATGAGGCCCGAGAGCGCCAGCAGTCCCACCTGTGGCCGCGTCGCCCACATCGGCCACACGGCGCCGTGCGTGGCCAGCAGCGCCAGCGACAGGAAGACGGCTGCGGTGGTGATGCGCAGGCGGTTGAGCACGCGAGAGCCCATGCGGCGGCCCGCGGCGGCGAAGAAGTTGGAGCCGACCGACCAGAAGAGCGCGGTGCCCAGCGCTGCGCTTTCCCCCGCGAATCGCATCGCCGCACTATGCGCGCCGCGGGGGCCGCGCGGAAGTCGGCGCGCGGCAGGGCGTTGCCCCCGGGCCGCGCGGGCGCGGGCCGGGCCTTGACGGCGCCGCCCCCCGCGCCGACATTGACCGGGAATGAACCCCGACGCCGAGCGTATCTCTCCTGCCGGACCTCCGGACGATGCCCTGATCGCCGCCGCACAGGCGGGCGGGCAGGCGGCGTTCGCCGGGATCGTCCGGCGTTACCAGCGGGCGGTGTACCGCCTCGCGTGGGCGCTGGTGCGCAACGCGGCGGACGCCGACGACCTGGCGCAGGAGACCTTCGTGCGCGCCTGGGGCGCGATCGGACGCTTCGACCGGGGCCTGCCGCTCTATCCCTGGCTCGCACGCATCACCACCAACCTGGCGTACTCGCTGTTCCGTTCGCGCAGGCGGCGGCCCGAGACGCCGCTCGAGCCCCTGCTCGAAGCCGGGCGGCAATGGGGCGTGGAGGACGATCCGGCCGAACATGTTGCGCGCGACCGGCGCGCCGCGCGGCTGCGCGAGTGTTTCGCCGCACTGGCGCCGGAACACCAGGCGGTGCTGGCGCTGCGCGTGATGCAGGACCTGTCGTACGACGCGATCGCGCAGGCCTTGAACGTGCCCGTGGGCACGGTGATGTCGCGCCTGTCGCGGGCGCGCGCCGAACTCAGGCGCCGCATGCAGGAAGGGACCGGGACGCCATGACGCACCACCTCACCGACGAGCAGCTGGGCGCGACGCGCGACGGCGCGCTGTCCGCGGGCGATGCGGCGTCCGTCGAGCGCCACCTGGCGGCGTGCGACGAGTGCCGCGGGAGGCTCGCGGAGCTCGCGTCGCTGGACGCGGAGATCGCCGG